>CBDUSC010000105.1:0-6386 GCA_965369735.1 uncultured bacterium | reverse complement strand
GAAGGCAAATGTGGCGGCGACAAAGGCGAAGAAGGCAAGTGTGGCGGCGACAAGGAAGGTGCCGATGAAAAGGGCGAAGAAGGCAAATGTGGTGAAGGCAAATGTGGCGGATCTGTCTAGGGTCTGACTCATTGGTCTGAAACTCAAAGCCTGGCTTTTATAGCCGCCTTTGAACAAAGTCTGCGCGGATTTTCCGCGCAGACTTTTTTTTGTGCAATGAACAAATACGGCCCGGGCTTAAAAGCAATTTATGCGCTTTGTTGCGGATCATTTTGAATTACTAAGACTTTTTATACGAACCATCCCTTTGTCGTCAAAACAGGCTCGCCGTGTCGCAAAACCAAGACAGTGGCGGTCGGTGAGACACGGGTCTATGCTAATTTTCGCAATCACTCGGCGCGGGCGTAACTATTCATCCTGGGCCGAAAGCGTGGAGACGGGTACAAGCCGTAGCGGTGCGTGCTTCGATTTACAAAAGCATATGACTGGGGGATACCATCATGTCAGATCTCAAAAAACCATTAGCAATAGCAGTGGGCGCGGCGCTTGCCGCTTCTTTGGCCGGCGTGTCGACCGTTAGCGCCGATACTCCGTTCACAATGGAAAGCCTGTCCAGTGGCTACATGGCCGCTGACGCCGGCGAAGGCAAGTGTGGCGGCGACAAAGGCGAAGAAGGCAAGTGTGGCGGCGACAAAGGCGAAGAAGGCAAATGTGGCGGCGACAAGGAAGGTGCCGATGAGAAGGGCGAAGAAGGCAAATGCGGTGGCTCGCTCTGATCCTTAGACATCACGTCTGATGTTGGCCGGCCACTTCGGCCAGGCTCACGCAAGATCGAAGGCCCGTGCCATCTGGTACGGGCCATTTTTTGTGCATCAACACGGGGCGAATCGAGTAACATGACGCGGCCGGCAACATTGGCGGCAGCGGAGAAAAACGGTGGCACAAAAAAAACGTTGCCAGTGGTCTACTGGTGGTAACGATCTTTATGTCGAGTATCACGACCATGAGTGGGGCGTTCCGGTACACGATGATGTCAAACATTTTGAATTCCTGATCCTGGAAGGCGCGCAGGCAGGCTTGAGCTGGGCTACGGTTCTGAACAAGCGCGAGGCATACAGAAAAGCGTTTGCGGGTTTTGATCCACAAAAAGTTGCACGATTCAGCAGGCGGAAGATCGAGTCATTGCTGAAAAACCCCGGGATCATCCGAAACCGGTTGAAGGTGAATGCGTCGGTGACAAACGCGAAAGCGTTTCTAAAGGTGCAGGAAAAGTTTGGCAGTTTTGATGCTTATGTCTGGCAATTTGTGGATCAAAAACCGGTTCAGAATCGGTGGAAAAGTATGGAGCAACTGCCTGCGACAACGCCGGTATCCGATGTTCTGAGCAAGGACCTGAAACAGCGTGGATTCAAATTTGTGGGCAGTACAATTATATACGCACACATGCAGGCGATCGGAATGGTCAATGATCACGAACTGGGCTGCTTCCGCTACAAAGTCTGCGCAGCGATGAAGTAGTGTGATGAGCCAGCTTCCAACCACATGTGTTTCCATGTTTTTCCAGTGTTTGTGGCTGACACTGGTATCGCAGGTGTCGTTGGCATCGACGGCAGAGCAGGCGCGCGATGCTGCAAGAGCCTATCGCGCCGCGCATGAACTGGAGATTATCAGCGAGTTCAGCGATCTGCTGAGTATTCCAAATGTTGCCGCGGACAATACGAATATCAGGCGCAACGCGGATCATATTGTTGCGATGATGAAGCGGCGCGGTATTGATGCGAGATTGCTTGATGTTGGCTCGGGTCCACCCGCCGTGTATGGCGAAATTGGTAACCCGCGTGCAGCACACACGGTGCTGATCTACGTACATTACGATGGCCAGCCCGTTTCAGATGGTTGGGCCAGCGATCCCTGGACACCGGTGATACGAGATGGCCGTGTAGAGGACGGGAGCCAGATCGTTGCCGCAGGTAAGCTGAAGCCACCGATAAATCCGGACTGGCGCCTTTATGCGCGATCCGCCGGCGACGACAAAGTGCCAATCATTGGTTTGTTATATGCACTGGACGCGCTGGAGGCTGCCGGTATTCCCTTGTCACTGCGTATCAAATTTTTCTTTGAAGGTGAAGAGGAAGCGGGATCACCGAACCTGCAGGCGATGCTGTCACGCCATGCAGATTTATTGACCGCCGATCTGTGGTTGTTTTGCGACGGACCCATACATCAAACGGGCAAAAACCAGGTCGTGTTTGGTGTTCGTGGTATGGCAGGTTTTGATTTGACTGTTTATGGTCCCAGGCGACAATTGCACAGCGGACACTATGGTAACTGGGCGCCCAATCCGATCATGCAGCTCGCCTACCTGTTGACGAGTATGCGTGACGCAGACGGACGAATTGCAATAGACGGTTTTGATGATCACGTTGCCAGGCCAACGCAGGCAGAGCTGGATGCGATCGCTGCTGCACCGGCGGTGGATCAGGCTTTGAAAACAGATCTTGGCCTTGGCCATACAGAAGGATCCGGCGAGCGCCTGGAGCGGCTTATTTTGAATCCGGCGTTGAATCTCAGGGGGATACAAGCCGGCCAGGTCGGGGACGAGGCGCGCAACGCGATCGTGGATGAAGCGACTGCAAGCATCGGTTTGCGCCTGGTACCGGATCTCACGCCATCCCTGGCCGCAGAATTGGTAGAAAGGCACATCAGGGGACAGGGTTATTTTGTCGTTCGCGAAGTACCCGATCTGGAAACGCGCCTGCAGTATGAAAAAATTGCACGGGTGGTGTGGGGTGAGCACGGTTACCCGGCCGTACGCTTCGATCTCGATGACCCGCGGGCGGCTGCTCTGGTCTCCGTGATTGACCCGGTTGTTGACGGCGGCGTCATTCGCATGCCGACCATGGGCGGAAGTTTACCCCTGCACGTCGTTCGCACAACGCTCAATGTACCTATTGTGCTGCTTCCTGTGGCCAACCATGACAACAATCAGCATGGCCCGAACGAGAATATCCGCCTTGGAAATCTTTGGACTGCCATCGAAATATATGCGGCGGTGTTTGCGGCGTATGGCAATGAGCTTCAGCGCTAAACCGGTTCCTGTGCCGGAATACCTGCTCGTTCGGAACTCGGCCTGACCAGGGCGGTCATATTGTGCCTGACTCAGCAAATCTGCCACCCGCCCAAAGTAGCATTCCCCCGGGATTTTCAGTTTAATTGGCCTTGAAGCGGATAAAGGGCCGGTGATCGTCAATCAATACATGCGCCTGTTTTCACTAAATTTCAGACTCCTGTTGTTCGTTATCGGGCTAACGATTTCGTGCACCATTCGGGCTGCTGAGTTCGAGGATGGCATGAAGGCGTTTACCCATCTCGACTACGTGGTGGCGAGGCAAATTTTTGAGCCCCTGGCCACGCAGGGTGATACGAACGCGATGTTTTTCCTCGGAGCAACATACGATCCTGCATATCACATCCTGCCATCAGGCAAGTTTTATCAGACAGAATTTTTTGATGTAGCATTGGCTGTGAAGTGGTATGAGAAAGCCATTGCAAGCGAACATGCACTGGCGCTACATCACCTGGGGCACATGTACCTGGCGTTGCGGGATCCGGTGTGGCTGGCGCAGTTTCCAAACCCGAAATTCAAGGCTACAGCTTATGCGATTACACTGTATCGCCGAGCCGAAGAGACATTTCGCAAAAACATTGAACAAGGCGATGGCCTTTCCGCATACCTGATGGCGGTAGAACGCCGTGATGAACCAACTTTTTATCACTGGCTGGAGCAATCGCGTCAATTGCTCGAAATCCAGGCGATGAAGGGCGATGCGGTGCGGCAATATTATCTTGGCCGATCCTATATGTTTCGCAAACCAAAGATCACCTCATTCAGTGGTTTTGTAAGCGACCCGGTGAAGGCGTTTGCGTGGTTTACCGTAGCCGCACGCAACGGAAACCTGCACGCCAATATCTACCAGATGGAAGCGGCTGAACTGATGAGGATTCGTGATCACGCCCAGGCGGAAAAGGCGACCAGGGAATTGCTGAACAGGCTGAACGTGCCGCACGACTGAGAAGACGCTATCACGCCTAAAAAGTCTTTATAAACAGGTAGTTGCCTTGGAGATAATTATTCGGGCCATGAGATCGATGTTGCGCATATCGGCAGCTATGGCACTCTGTGCAGTAACAGTACTGGCCGGTTGCCGTGAAAACGAACAGCCTTCCATGCAGGCGGAGCCGCGTGTGACACAGAAAAAAGAATCGCCCGTTGTTGATTCGCCCATGGTTGATTCACTCGCGGTTGATTCTCTTTTGCAATCACAAATCGATAGCGCAAAAAGAAACCTGGCCTATAAGTTGTCCATTGATGAATCAGCCGTGCAGCTGATCTCTGCAGAAAAAGTGAATTGGAGAAGCTCGGCCATGGGTTGCCCGCAACCGGATATGGGTTACTTGCAGGTCATTAAGCCGGGCGTCCTTATCCGGCTGCGAACAAACGGCGTCGACTATCGCTACCATGGCTCCCGGAGCGGTGATCCGTTTTTGTGTGCCGCACCCGGTGTTCCGGAAGAACCCGCAGCCGAAAACGGGGGTTCATCTCATCAGATCGATGATGGAACCTGAGCGGCCACGTCTCGCCCTGTTGCTCGCAGCGCTATCGCTGACGGCTTGCAGCAGAGAATCCGATTTACCGGCCATACCCCATGTTGTAGTGGACCACTTTGATTCGGTGGTTGCCGAACAGGTACGCGTCGCTTTGCAAGACGCCGGCAGCCATCGCAACGATGCGGAGATAAACGGGCATCTTGGCATGGTGTTGCAGGCATATAATCAGCAGCAGGCGGCGGCGGATGCCTATTCGATTGCACGGTTGCTGGACCCGGGGGTGTACCGCTGGGCTTATTATCATGGCATCGTTCTTGCGGCGCTGGGTCGTCCCGACGAGGCGCAAAAGGCATACCAGGATGCCATCGCCATTGACTCCAGTTTTCACGGAGCCAGTCTGCGGCTCGCACAACTGTTGTCCGATGCCGGTAATAAAGATGCCGCGGATAAAATCTATAGTGGCTTGCTTGAATCGCACAATGACATCGCGCAGATCCATTTCGAGTATGGCCAGTTTTTATTACGAAATGCAGAGCCGGAAAAAGCCATTACCGAGCTGCAGGAGTCGCTATCGCTGGCCGGTGATTTTGGACTCGCGCATTACTCGCTGATGCAGGCAAACAGGCGCACCGGTGACCGGGATGCGACCCGCCGTCATCAGGCGCTGTTCAATCAGTTTGAATCCAAAAAGCTCGAAATATCCGATCCCTACTGGGCCGAAATAATGGCGCTCGTCATAAGCGACCAGGCTTACCTGGATCGTGCCCGGCAGCTGGTGGCCCGGGGGCGCAAGGAGGCCGCGATCGTCGAGCTGAGAAAAGCTGAGGAGCTCAACCCGGGCAATATCCTGGTGCATAGCAATCTGATTGCTTTGCTTGGCAGCGTAGGCCAGATCGAACAGGCCTCGGTGCATTACGAGCGCGCTATTGCGATCGACCCGTTGTACGCCCAGGCTTACCTCAGCTATACGATTGTCCTGAATTACGCCCGGCAATATGAGAATGCGCTGCGCATACTGGATGACGGGATAGCCCGGGTGCCGGGGAATGTGGATCTGAGACTGGAAAAGGCGAATGTGTATTTGCTGGCACAGCAACCCGATGACGCACGTGCTGCGTTTCTGCAGGCGCTGCAGATCGATGCCGGTAACAAACAGATTCTGATGCAACTCGGAAGGCTGGAGCTGCAACAGGGTAACGTCGATGCATCCATTGATTTTTTTTCGCAGGCGGTAGAGCCTGAGGATGATGACAGCGTTATTGCATTGCGTGCCCTGTCAGGTATCAGCGGTCTGCAGGGAGACCTGGACACATCCCGGGTTTACCTTGAAAGAGCGCTGATCATTGCGCGGCGGCGTGAACAACAGGATCTTGTGGCAAAAATCGAACAGGATATCCAGCGCCTGGATGCGGCAGCATCGACACATCAATAGGCCGCGTCACAGCACTCACAGTACCCCAAAAAAAAGAGGCCGCTTTCGCGGCCTCTTTTGCTCTTTTGGTTTAGATGGAACCGGCGGTTACCCGCCGGTTCGGTTATTGGATTTCCTAGAAACCCGGGAATGGTCCCCCGAAGCGTTCCCCGTCCACAATCTCGATAGTGACGACGTGCTCCGTGCCATCATCGAGGAAGGCGGTGATGGTGTAGAAGCCAAAAGGCATACCATCGGTTGTCAATCGGAATCTCCAGTCCGCAGCCCAGGCACTGAACTCGAACTCACCAGCGTCAACAAGCTCGCCACCTTCGTCATGGATCTGCCACTTGTTCACTCCATCGGT
>CBDUSC010000104.1:0-6391 GCA_965369735.1 uncultured bacterium | reverse complement strand
TATCATCGCAGCGACCAGTTCCTCGTTGAGATCGAGGTATCCTTCGTATTCCGCCAGGTTTCTTTTGCGGTGGGCCTGGTCAAGCACCCGCCATTGTTCGTCCGGCATATCAATCGTATGTTTCAGGCATTGGAACACCAGGTAGCGAGCTCCAGATCGATAGCCAAGAGATCTTAACGCGGCCAGGGATAACGCGTGTGCGGCGTTATATGCCAGATCGAACCGACTTTCAAGACCAAGATCCGGATTCTGTGCATCGCGAAGACGTACGACACCCGAATTCACCAGCCCGTCGATTTCAGCCTGATCCGGCTCTTCTGCTTTGAGTTGCCCAACACGAACCAGATTTTCCAGCGCTTCATTCATGAACCATTTGACCGATCAACATTTGATGATCGCCTGACAACACTTTTTTCATAAAAGGACTGTCAGATTCAATACGCGTATTGAATTCCCTTATCGAGTAAAGGCTTGGGTTGATTCTACGACCGACGACCGCTTCAACCGGTGCCAGCAGCGAAAAAGTTTCTTGCAATGTGAGTGTGTCGCTGACAATCAAAAGATCAATATCGCTCTTTGCTGTATCAGTTCCCTTTGCGTACGAACCATAGATAAGTGCCAGTTCAATCTTGCCACTGACTGGCTCAAGTGTTACTTGCAGTTTCTGTGTTATTCCAGTCGTTTTGCCGACGATATTACAAAGCTCGTCGAATATCGGGCACCGCCTGTCGGCCTGGTAATGCTTTTGATTGCCGAGTTTTGTCACTGTGAGCAAACCACTGTCGCTCAGGCGTCGCAGCTCACGCTGTACTGCGCCCCGGCCTACACTGGCAAGCCCAATCAACTCGGTTGCAAAAAAACTTCGGTCGGGTTGACCAAATAGCAGCGTAAACAGCCGTAGCTGAGTCCTCGTAAACAAGGCATCTGCCAGCCCAGCCCCTGCGTTAGAATTCAATATACCCATTTTGGGTATAATAATACCCTTTTTGGGTATTTTCAAGTTCAGATACGAAAAATCCTGATTCTTCGCAGGGCATCCTGGGGATGACTTTTCCGCGGTAACGTCTATTGCGCGCTCTAGAGCAACCCTTCGGCTTCGGCTCGCTCCCTGGCGGCATCGGCGGCGGCGCTCAATTTTGAAACCGCAGCCATGAATCGCGGCTCCTCGCGGATCGAATCATACTGCGCCATATATCTCAGACCCTGCCACCCCGTCAGGTATCCGATTCGCGCGCATTGTTCCAGGGCATCCAGCGCTGCGTCAGTTTCACCCAACAATGCATAGGCCGATACATCGTCGAATCCATATGCCGTCATCCCACGATTTCGCGCAAGGGGTTTCATGGTGTCCAGCGCGGCCTGCAGCAACGTCTCTGCCCTATCGGCATTCCCTTCATTATTGAGAATGACCGCAACGCTAATGGCGTCATTGATATCATCGGGTTCGATGCGAATCGGGTCGGTATCTGAAAACCACGCCGGATGATCTTCCTCAAAAATGGGTCCGGCAATATCGTAGTTCTGCACGATCATCGCGGCAGAGCCGCGAAAATCCCAGTGATCATCGGCATCCAGAGATGACTCGAAGGCCGACGCCGCAGCCTCGCGATCACCGTTGATCGAATCCACTACCATTTCAATATATCCCTTGACCACGGCACCCGCAGATTGATCGTTGGCTGCGCACTCCAGCGCTTTTTCCCTGGCGTCCAGATTGATGTAATCAAAACAATGCCCGGTTGCGCGCGTGTTGGCGGGATCAATTTCCACAACCCTCAGATTGGCACGCAGGGAGCCCACCGGATCACCGTGACTGCGGTATACCCAGGCTTCCATCGAATAGACAAACGGGTATTCCGGGTGTATCTGTTTGACCCGTTCGAGTTCCATGAGCGTCTCTTCATCCCTGCCAAAGAAAAACGGTTGTGCCGCGTAGTTGGCATGAATCACCCCACTCATGGGGTTCAACTCGTGGGCCCGTCTGAGCAGAGCATGCGCCTCCTGGGGCTGATTCTGCTGGCTTTTAACGAAAGAATACCAGTGATACAACGATGCATTACCGGGAATCAGATCCATGGCCGTTTCAAAGTCGGCTTCGGCTTTATCAAACTCCCCATGGTGTCGCCAGATTTCGCCACGCACCATGAATGCTTCACCAAACTCCGGATCGATCACCAGAGCCTCGGTCACCAGGTCCATGGCCAGATCCAGCGATTCTGCTGCTGGCCAGCCGGCATATTCGTTCAACAGGTGATAGGCGTTGGCCAGACCGACTATGGCCTGGGTGTATTCGGGGTCCAGCTCAATCGCACGCTCAAAATGTGCTTTGCCCTGTTCGATACCCGGCACGGTTCGCAAGGTCAGCAACTGCTGCCCCTTCATTTGTTCCTCGAACGCTTTGAGGTTATCCGTTTGTTTCACATTAATACGCGCGGCCTCGTCGGGCGTCAGCGTGGCCTTGAGCGAGGCAACAATCTGCTCGGTGATTTCGCTCTGGATGGAGAACAGGTTTTCCGCCGTCATTTTGCGGTTATACGTTTCCGCCCACAGGTGCTCATCCGTATCCGCTGCAATAAGCTGAACATTGATCCGAATCTGGTCACCGGCACGCTGTACTCCACCTTCGAGTATGGTGCTGACACCCAGTTGATCCGCAATTTCCGGGATAGACATTTCGGTGTCGCGATAGCGCATCACCGAGGTTCTGGAAATGACTTTCAGGGACGAGATTTTAGCCAGCTGGGTGAGCAGGTCATCGTGCATGCCATCGGTAAAATACTTGTCTTCCTCACGGGCGCTACGATTGGCCAGCGGCAAAACCGCAATGGATTTTTCTGTTGCCACGATGACGGCGGACTCGGCAGGAGCATCAACGGCTGCCCGGGATGGCGCTTCACCCAGGGAAACATCCGGTTCGGGCGACTGCACAAATTTGTCAAAGGCAAAGTAACCTACCGCCAACGCCAGCACGACAATGATTGCACGATCGAGTTTTTTGCCCGTTTGCGGCGTTATGGATGTCTCGCGGTCGACTTCGTGTTCGCGCTTGAGACCATCGGCCGTGAGTTCAAATGCCCAGGCAAAAAACAGGGCCAGCAACAGACCAATTCCCAGCAATAACAGGATCACCTGGAACACCCAGTTGGGCGCCTCGGTGTTGCTGAGAATGACATCGGCGAACTGCAGAATCAGCCACGCCACAACGGCGTAGGCAATTCCTACTCTAATGACGTTGCGACGCTTGAGCTCATTGAATAAAGACAAGGGCTGGCTTCTTTTCCCCGCGATTTGGGTAAAGCGTACCTGCTTGGCAGCAAAAAACCAACGAAATGGAGCCACGAACCAGATAGACCGGCGTTTTCGGCGCCAACCAGATGGCAATTGGCTTTGGGCGGTCGATCAGTTTGCCCTCGGGAAAGGAGCGTAGAGTTGTTGCCCGGCAATTCATACTAGCCGGCGCCGATTGGCTTGCGCTTTGCTCGCGAAGAAATGGTCGCCTTCGAGCCTGTTTTCCACATCGAACTCATGCAACCACTTCGCAATAAAGGTGACGTTCCTTTTGCCGATGTTTTTACTCCACAGTACTGCAGGCCCAATACCGGCGGCTTTCGGTCACAACCGGACATACCGCCGGCAGGATTCCGCACCAACTTTGCCACATTTTGACTCGATGATAGAGTGACCAGACAGCAAAACACAGGTGGGTGACGTGGCTTGGGATATTGTCGATTTCACTGTCTTCGGTGCCATGCTATTAGGCGTTGGTGTCATCTATACGCTAGCGAAGCGGAAGACTGACAACAGGGTGTACAGATTTGCCGTTGGCGTTGCGCTTGCAGCAGCATTCATTCTCATCTGGGTAAACGGCGCCGTTGGCATCATTGGGGATGAGAGCAACGATGCCAACATGATGTATTTCGGGGTGCTAAGCGTCGGAATCATCGGCGCCATCATCGCCCGCTTCCAACCACATGGAATGGTACGCGCGTTGTGCGCGACGGCGCTCGCTCAGGCGGCGGTCGCCGTGATCGCGCTGATCGCCGGGTTGGGTTCCACGGCACCGATTTGGCCCAGGGATATCCTGATTCTGACCGGGTTCTTCGTCGCGCTGTGGCTGTTATCTGCCTGGCTGTTTCGGAACGCGGCGCGGGAGCAACTTACCCCAGGTGCATAGCCGGAGGATTGACGCGAGCGCCAGTGACCGTTTTGGGTTGCGGATTCAACCGGTCGATGCAACACCTGATCTCTGACTATTGAGACGAGGATGTTGAAAATGGAGCCGCGAGCCAGATTTAAGTGTGTGTGCGCGATTTCCGTGGGGGATTGATAGAATCCGAGACGTATGCATTTGCTCATCCTGATTGTTTTATTGGTTGCATTGATCGTGGGGCCAGGGCTGTGGGTCAAAGCGATCATGAAACGCTACAGCCAACCGGCCGATCGTTACCCCTGGAGCGGTAGCGAGCTGGCCCGCCGGCTGCTGGACTCGCTGGGTCTTGACCAGGTACGTACCGAGACCAGCGATGTTGGGGATCACTACGATCCAGTGGAAAAAGTGGTCCGGTTGACGCCGCAAAACTATGAGGGTCGCTCACTGACCGCAGTGACGATCGCTGCACACGAAGTCGGACACGCGCTGCAGGATGCACGAGGCTACGGGCCCCTGAGGATGCGGACCCGGCTGGTTCGATGGGTCAACCCCGTGGAAAAGACCGGCGCGGCATTGCTGATGGCCACGCCACTGATAGCCGGCATCACCCGGGCACCGGCGGCAGGTTTGTTGATGCTTCTCGGCGGCCTCCTGATCCTGGGGTCCGGTGTTGTCATTCATCTGCTGACCTTACCGACCGAGTTCGACGCAAGTTTTGAACGCGCACTACCGATGTTGGCGCAAGAACAAATCCTGAAGCCGGGAGACGAGCTGCATGCGCGACGCCTGCTACGGGCCGCGGCCCTGACCTACGTGTCCGCCTCGTTGATGAGTCTGCTCAACATCGCACGTTGGTGGGCAATCCTGAGACGGTGAAGCCATGGACTAACGAATCAGCGGCCCGTCGCGGGCCGCTGATTCGGTAATGAGGTGGTGCCGGCACCAGGAGTCGAACCCGGGACCTACTGATTACAAATCAGTTGCTCTACCAACTGAGCTACACCGGCGAGGGGGCGCATTATTGGCCCAAACCCGCATGGATTCAAGGGCCTGCACCCGGTTTTGGCGTCAAATCACTGGATAGGCGCCAGCAGGCGCGCGATGCGGATGGCGATCCGGGTCCAGATTGGTTTTTTCCGAATATCGTCGGCGGTAAGGACATGACAGCGATCGAAGTCATGGTTCAGCATGGATTCCACTTCGCTGGCAAAATCTTCGTCGATCACCACCGCCAGCACCTCAAAATTCAGTCGAAATGAGCGATTATCGAAATTTGCCGTACCCACCGTCGCGATCCCGTGATCGATCAGCATAACTTTTTGATGCAAAAACCCCTGCTCAAATTCATAAAAGCGAACGCCAACATGTTCCAGCTTTTCTATAAACCATAGCGATGACAGTTTTACGTGCAACCTGTCATATATCAGAGGCAGCATCACACGCACATCGACTCCACGCAGAGCCGCGAGTTGCAACGCTGCAATAACAGCAGTATCGGGGACAAAGTACGGTGATGCGATCCAGATCCGTTCCTTCGCTGCATTGAGCGCATGCACAAACAATAGCTGCGTAGTAGGCAGATCGTCCGATGGAGAGCTTGCAACAAACATGACCAGTGCGTCGCCATCGGGCGCCGCGTCCGCCACCCAGTCAACATCAATCAACGAGCGCGCGGCCCACAACCAGTCGCGAATAAAAGAGCTCTGCGCACCTGCCACGGCCGGTCCCTGGATGCGCACATGGGTATCGCGCCACGGTGTCAGCTTTTTGTGATGACCCAGGTATTCATCGCCAATGTTGATACCGCCCGTCCACGCCACCTTGCCATCCACCACCACAATCTTGCGGTGATTACGGAAGTTGATCTGGAACCGATTGCGAAAACCTTGCGTGGTATTGAACGTGGATACCTCGACGCCGCCGTCACGCAAATCCTGAGCATACGTCGAGGGCAACGTATGGCTACCGATTTCGTCGTATAGAAAATAGACCCGGATACCCTCGTGCGCTTTTTGTATCAGGCGTTCCTTGACGCGTCGGCCCAGATGGTCATCCCTGACGATATAAAACTGAAACAGAATGTACTTTTCCGCCTGCTCTATTCCGTCGAAAATACTTTCAAAAGTAGCCTCACCATCGATCAGCAGATCAACATTGTTGTTTTTCGAAAATGGAACATGAGACAAGGCTTTCAGCGCCTCATAATCCGGCAACCATTTTTCCGGGTTCACGAATGTTGGT
>CBDUSC010000103.1:0-6405 GCA_965369735.1 uncultured bacterium | reverse complement strand
CTGATGCCATGCATCTCAACCCGGAAGATGCCCGATGGCCCTATTATTTTGCGCACACCGAGCGTGCACTTGGTAATTACGCAGCAGCCGCAATTTTTTTTGCAACGACCCTGGAGCTATCAGCTGCATCAACCGCCGCGCAGGTCTGGCTCGCGGAGAGCTACCTGGATGACAACCAACTTGATGACGCGGAACGCGGTTTCAACAAGGCAATACTCATGGACCCGGGCTGCAACCGCGCGCTCGCCGGGCTGGGCAGAATTGCGCTGGAGCGCGGCGATCACGACCGCGCAATCAACTATCTCACCCGCGCGGTGCAAGCCCAACCAGGGGTCGCCTCGTTGCACTACCAGTTGGCAACGGCATACCGCGCGAACAACGACGCAACGTCCTCCGCTGGTTATATGCAAAATGCCGGGCGCCTGCAGACCAGCGCGGAGCAACTACGACTGGCTGACCCGATGCTGGATGACATTTTGGCGTTGCCGGTCGGCCATGAGTCAATACAACTGAATGCCCTTCGAGCCCTGCTCGACAAGGATTACGAAAAAGCTGTTCGACTATATAGACAGACGCTGTCCATACAACCGGAAAACAGAGACAACCGGTACAACCTGGCGCTGGCGTTGATGAGACTTGGTCGGACGGATGAAGCCCTCAGCGAGTTGCACCAGGGGCAAAAACAATACCCGGATGATGTCGACAGTCACTTGCTTGCTGCAAGGCTGTACGGTGAAAAACGGCAAATGGACATGATCGAGAAACACTTGCTGATCGCCAACAAAGCAGACCCTCAACATGCCGAAGTTCACTTGCGCCTGGGCAACCTCTACAGACTCAGCAATCGCCTGTCCGCGGCGGAGCATCATTACGACGAAGTCATGCAACTGGACGACGGCAATGCCGATGCCTATATCGGTAAAGCCATGGTCCTGATCGAGGTGGACGACTACGACCAGGCTATGAACGTACTGACCGTCGGGTTACGCAGCAATCCCGATAACAAACGACTGCGCGATGCGCACAGCAGTCTGCAAAACCACCTTCAGAAAAATCAGTGATCTGCCGCGTATGCTTCGACATCCGACCAGACACGCAGCAGGTTGCCCCCGAGAATCTTTTCTATATCCTGCTCGGAGTACCCGCGACCCAGCAGACCGGCAACCAGGTTGGGATACATGGATACGTCTTTCAAACCCACCGGCAGGGAATCTCCCACGCCATCAAAGTCCGACCCGACACCCACATGATCGATGCCCGCAATCTCGACCACATGGTCGAAGTGATCCAGCACCTGATCCAGGTTTGCGTATATCTGCGGGTGCAATTCATCGTAAGCCTTGTTCAGAGCCTTGTATTTTTCGTCATCCGACCGTACGCCATGCAGCTCCTGGTACAAGCCCATGATCGGAAATTTTTTCATGGCTTGTACGTTGGCCTCTTCGGTGAGAAACGCAGAACCAAAATTGATTTGAATCACACCATTATTTTTTGCCAATGCGCGCAACATGTCGTCATCCATATTGCGTTCAAAGCCGGGCGTAAAATGCCGGCAAGACGAATGCGAGGCAATAACAGGCGCTTTGCTGGCTTTGATCGCATCATAAAACGCATCGTCGGATACATGGGATACATCCACCATGACGCCAACATCATTCATCCTGCGCACTGCAGCCTTGCCAAATTTTGACAGACCCTTCCAGCGCGGACCGCTGGTATCGTATGAGGAATCGCTTATATGATTGTCTTTCGAATGCGTCAGCGTGACATAGCGTATGCCGCGCTTGTGAAAATGATCCACGTTTTCCAGATTTCCCTCCAACGGTGCGCCGTTTTCCATACCCAATGGCAACGAAATGATGCCACTTTGGAACTGACGACGAACATCGGCTACCGAATAGGCAATCGCAAACTTTCCATTTGACTCGGCGGCTATACCCTCAACCATATCGATCAGTTCATTGGCAAAGGCGTAGGCAGTCCCATCGTCTTCATGCCACCAGGGAATATAGATCGACATGAACGGCGCGTTCAGGCCACCAGCCAGCGCGCGAGGGTAATCAAAATCGCCTTTGTTCGTCGCGCCCGCGACATCCTCGAATTCTTCCTCCAGCCGATACGGGACATCAATATGCGTATCGACAATAATCATGCGACGAGCAAGCTCATTCGCCCTCTGCAATGTTTCAGCGTCAAAGTCGACGGCGACTGCCATTGGCGCAGCACACAGCCAGGCAATCGCCAACAGACAGACAACGGATAATTGTGTTTTCATTTTTCTCCCCGCAAAAATCTTGCCGATAACTGAACGACCGGCGCCAGCGCGCAGTCTATATGAGATCGGGAACGCGGCAAACACCGCGCGCAGCTTGCGCAAGCGGCTCACCATAATGCGTACCGGGCAACGCCAGACAGCCCGCAGTACAACTACGGATAACATATAAGGCATTGTTTTTATTAATTTTTTTGACGATGTTCGATCTGTCTCTGACATGCGACAGATTGTGACCCGGTCACGGTTTATGCCACATTCAAACGCTACAATGGATTGTCTCCGCAGGTACCTGTCTTTGCGCATGAAAGCCCCAAACGCGATGCTCCGCGTGACAGCACTGACCATACTCACAATGCTATCTGGCAGCGTTGATGCTGCCGGGTTCGGCGTGTCCTATCACGAAGCTGTGCAGGGCCTGCATATCATGCCCGCGGAAAACTCACCGACCGGGCTGGCCCAAAAAGGCAGCAATGCGCAGCTCATGCATTTTGATGCCTTTGGCCGCAGCTTCGATCTCGATCTTGTACCCAATACACGCTTGCTTGCAGGTTTGCCTGCAGCAACGCGCAGCAGGCTCTCAAAATACGATATTTTCCGGGGTGATATGTCCGGTGTACCGGGTTCCTGGGCTCGGATCACGCGCGTCGGTGACGATTTGTACGGGCTCATTTGGGATGGACAGGAGCTATATGTCATCGAACCCGACCACGAACTGGCTCGCTACAGCCAGGCACCGCTGCCCGTCATGGGAGCTACATATATTTATCGCTGGAGCGATACCGATAAACACTTCAGCGATCTGGTTTTGACCAGGGACCGCAAAAACTCCGGATCACCCACGGCTGCATACCAGGCGATGGTCAAGGAGTTGCAGGCTCTTCCGTTGACGGGCGTCCCCACCCAGCGTCTGGATGTGGGCTTTGTCGCAGATTTCGAGTTTACCGCGGCTCACAACGCTGATGTCGATGCTGCGTTGCTGGCCAGGGCCAACAACATCGACGGTATTTTTTCCGATCAGGTCGGTGTCCTGATCAACCTGGTAGAAACCGTTAGCTTCGCTCAGAACAACGACCCCTTTACCACCAGCGATCCGGGCGACCTGCTTGATCAGCTGGGCGAATTCAAGCTGAACACACCCACGTTGAGCGGCACGGGCCTGACTCATATGTTCACCGGCCGGGATCTGGATGATGACACCATAGGTGTTGCGTTCATTGATGCACTGTGCCCCCAGGTTTTTGATCTCAACGGCACATTGATCGACGGTGCAGTTGGACTGACACAAGGCACCAACGGTATCAACGTCGATTCCCTGGTTGCAGCCCACGAGCTGGGCCACAATTTTGGCGCGCCGCACGACGCCGAGGGTGGATCTCCCTGCGAGAGCACACCGGCCAGCTTTTTGATGGCGCCGGCTCAAAATGGCAGTTCTGTTTTTTCCCAGTGCAGCCTCCAGCAAATGCAGCAGCCCATCGCGCAGGCTGCATGCCTGCAACCGATATCCCCCTCGGACATTGCTGTGACTGTTTCAGACCCCGTGCTGAGCGGCTTTTTGCGCGAGGCCGGTCAAATCGGTATCACCCTGGATAACATCGGCGGTGGCCCTGCATTCAATGTATTGCTTGAGCTGACCATCGACCCATCGGTGGATCTTATTGTCGCATCCGGTGCAGATGGAACCTGTGCCTTGAGTGCCGGCAGCGCCATGTGTCGTATCGATCAGATAAACGCCGGGACCCAGCGGCTCATCACCCTGGATCTGCTCGGCAATACGGTCGGATCGTTTGCCGCATCGATAGTGGCGGACGTCACAGGTGATGGCGATATCAGCAACAACACCGGGGCATTTGATTTCAATGTTGCACCAGCGGTCGATCTGGCCGTGGAGGCGGGCAATAGTCTGATCATCAGGGCTGGCGACCCGGTTCAACTGCAATGGTTGGCCAGCAACGAGGAAATTATCGATGCGAGTAATGTGGATGTATTTATCGACTGGTCGGGGGGCACGCTGGTTTTTGACAGCGTGGACATCTCTACACAAGGATCGGCTTGCACAGTCACATCCACAACCAGCCGCACCTGCAGTTATGCGAATCTTGTTGCCGGCGCCAGCGAAACCATTGATGTCGATTTTACGACCAGCGTAAACGGCACACATTCAATTGCGCTCAACATTCAGGGCGCCGAGCATGACAATGACCCAAGCGATGACAGCGATATGCTGACCATCAATGTGTTCGAGCGCCTGGTTGATTTGCAACCAGCGATTATCAACCCACCTGGAACACTGACCGTCGGCATACCGGCAACATTTTCATTTACCGGCACCAATAACGGGCCGGATGAAGCACAAAACGCAACCTTTACCGCCGACGCAGGTGGCGCATTTACAGCCCAGTCGGCAGATAGCAGTGACGCAAATTGCGTCGTTCAAAACAACACGGCGGTGTGCACCGTTGCGGTCCTGGCGGTCGGGCAAATCGTCAATTTCAGCCTGACCGGTACACCGAACACCGCGGTCACCCTGCCTCTGCGGGTGTTCTCGGAAACCGGCGATGGTGAAACCGTACCGGGGAATGATATTGCGGCGCAAAGCGTTGCAGTAGTCGCCGCAGCGCCGCCGCCCAGCGGCGGTGGCAGCAGTGGTGGCGGCGGTGGTGGCGGTAGCACTTCGCTGTTTGGGCTTATTTTTCTCGCAATTGCTATCATCCGTGAATGCAAAAAAAAATACGCTCCACACTGCACTCGTTTCTGATACTGACACTGAGCGTGATCTGGTCCATGGCAGCAAATGCTGACAATCCGCCGATCGCGATCGCGGTACACGGCGGCGCAGGCACACTCGCCAGCGACTGGCTGACACCGGAACGCGAAAAACAATATGACGCGGCAATTAACGAGGCGCTGCAAGCGGGCTATCGCGAGCTGGAGGCAGGCCGCAGCAGCATCGATGCGGTAGTCGCCACCGTCAAGGTTCTTGAAGACAACCCCCTGTTCAACGCAGCCAAAGGCGCGGTATTCACCAGCGACGGGCACAATGAGCTTGATGCCTCGATCATGGATGGCCGCACCTTGAATGCGGGCGCTGTGGCTGCGACAAAACATATAGCCAGCCCCATCGAGCTGGCGCGGCTGATCATGGATAACTCGGTCCATGTATTCATGATCGGTCAGGGCGCAGAAGACTTTGCACTTGAACAAGGTATGCAACTGGTGCCGCAAAGTTACTTTTTTACCCAGCGCCGCTGGGACGCGCTGCAGGACAAACTCAACAAGCGTGGTATTGCCGGCGTTGATCACGATATCGAATACGGCACCGTGGGTGCGGTCGCTCTGGACAAGGATGGAAACCTCGCGGCGGCGACATCTACCGGCGGGATGACTGGAAAACTTTATGGTCGTGTTGGCGACTCACCCATTATTGGCGCTGGCACCTACGCGAACAATCGCACGGTGGCGGTATCCGGCACCGGTGTCGGCGAATTTTTTATTCGCACATCGGCTGCGATATCGGTCTCTACTTTGATGGAGTACACGGACGCGAGCGTCAATGAGGCTATTGCCAGGCTGGTGCACGATACCATCCCGGATCTGGACAGATCACGTCAGATCGATGCAGGCCTGATCGCGGTCGATGCCAGGGGCAATATTGCGCTGGATTTCAACTCGGGAACCATGCCGCGCGGTTATATCAACGCGCACGGCGATGTTTATACGGCTATCTACCCCGATAAGGAGTAGACGAGAACCCGACAAGAGCCAAAGCTGATCCGGAGCAGGGTTGGCTTCTCTCAACTTATCTTGCAAGCGTCTGCAGCGCGCCGATCAGGCGATCAATATCTGCCTGGCTCGTATAAACATGCGGTGCTACTCGTATACTGTCACCGCGCTGACTGACAAATACCTTTTGTTGCGCAAGCTGGCCCAGAAAACCATCCGGTATGCCGCTCGGTAATCGCATACCCATCAGATGAGGTGCTCTTTTTTCAGCGCTTGCGAGCTCAAACCCGAACCCGGCAACACGCTCGCCAATCTGAGCATTGATATGACCCAATGTGTTCGAGATTTCATCCACGCCCCAGTCGAGCAATTGTTCCAGCGCCGCAATTCCCATTGGAACCAGTGCATAG
>CBDUSC010000102.1:0-6409 GCA_965369735.1 uncultured bacterium | reverse complement strand
ACGCTGTATATCAACGACGGTATCGGGTATTTCGCGGACAAGACCATCAGTGCCGGTTTGGCGGCCAGCAGCATGGGTCTGACCGGTTTCGGAAGCGGCTGGCTGGACATCGATCGCGATGGACGGCTGGATCTCATGGTGGTCAACGGCTCGGTACGCAAAGTCCAGGGACAGGTTCAGACCGGCAGTCTGTTTCCATACGGCCAGCGCAATCAGTTTTTTCGCAACACCGGCAGTCGTTTTGAGCCCTACGGACGCGAGCTGGATGCCCTGTCGCAACCCTATGTCAGCCGGGGTGCCGCGATCGGCGATGTGGATAATGACGGCGATCCCGATGTCCTGATAACCAATAATGCCGGACCCGTGCAATTGTTGATCAACAACAGCGATGAGCGAGGGCACTGGCTGGGTATCAGGCTGGTCGGTGCAGGCGGTCGCGACATGCTGGGGGCAAAAGTCATATTGCACAAGAGCAATGGCTTGAGCTTGCTGCGTCATGCCCGATCGGACGGAAGCTATCTTTCGGCCAACGATCCGCGCGTATTGTTTGGGCTTGGTGCGGATCCGCGCGTCCTGTTCCTCGAGGTGCACTGGCCGGATGGCGGCAGCGAACGCTTCGATATTTCGGAAACAGATGTCTATCTGACACTGAGCCAGGGCGATGGCACGGAAATCCCGCGCGATGCCTCATAGGGTTTTTGCGACCTGGGCCGTACTCCTGACGCTCCTGGCGGGTTGTGGTTCGCATACCGACGACGAGACCCGCTTTGAACCCGGCCTGCCGGCTGGACCCGGGTTGAATGAACTCGACATACCCGTGCGCGAGCAATTTGAGAATGCCCGGGAGCGGGTGGCAAATTTGCTTGCTGAAGATCGGGATGATGCTGCGATGGCACTGGCGCTGGGTGATCTCGGCATGTTGTATCACGCGTACAACTACTGGGAACCGGCACTGGACTGTTATGAGCAGGCTGCGCGGCTTGCGCCCGACGAGGCCATCTGGGCTTATTACACCGGTCTCGTGGCAAGACGATTGGGAAACTACCCGTTGTCGGCGTCAGCTTTTGAGTCAGCCTTGCGCCTGGATACCGGTGATCGCTTTGCCCGGGTCCAGCTTGCGATCAACCACCTGGAGACCGGGGACCTGGAAACCGCCACCAGCATGTTCGAGTCGGTGCTGTTGTCTGATTCTGACAATGTCAGCGCGTTGACAGGCAGGGGGCGTACCGCACTGGAACAGGCTGACTGGACAAACGCGGCTATTTATCTGGAGGCAGCGTCTGAGCACTCCAAAAGTACAGAAATACTCCAGGGTCTGGGGATTGCCTACCGTGGCCTGGGTCATACCGATGCTGCACGACGAATGTTCGAACAGGCCTCAATCAGCGCACTGGCCCCGGATATCGAGTTCACGGATGATCCGCGTCTGCAAGCTGTGCTTGCCCTGCGTCGTGGCAGCGAAGCACATGACCGCCAGGCAATGCTTGCGTTGGCCGAAGGCCAGATCGATAAAGCGGAGCAGGAATATATCCTTGCATTGCAGGCCAGCCCCGACAAAGTCGATGTGCGCCATAACTATGGTTTGCTGCTTTGGCGCAAGGGAGATCGTGACGCGGCAATGGCAGAGTTCAATACGATTTTTTCGATTCGCCCCGACTATGTACCAACACATTTACTGCTTGGGTACGAGTTGACGGTAGCCGGGCAATATGAATCCGCAGAAGCTCATATACGCAGCGCCGTAGACGCGGATGAAAATAATATCGATGCGCAACTGATGCTTGCGGATTTTCTCGATCATACGGATCGCAACGAAGAAGCATTGCTGCACTACACCGTCGCGATAACCCTGGACCCGCAGAACCCGAAAGGATACGTCGGTTCATCACTGGTTCTCGCCAGGCTTGGACGCCGCGATGAGTCTATTGCTGTGATCGACGCTGGCCTGAAAAACCTGCCGGGCGACAGGATTTTGCTGCAGTTGCGAGACCAGATTTCCGCTGAGTGAGCAAATTTGTGGTACGTTTATCTGCCCTGCGATCGCTGCGCGTCAGCACAAAAAAAATGATATCGACCGAAAAACCTGCTGGATCCTTTATGGTCATTTTGGGCTTATTGTGTTTGTTGCTGCCCCTGCTTTGGCAAAACGTCTACGCCGATGCAGACACGATTGTACTGCGCCACCTGTCGCTGAGTTCTGACGGCATCAATCGCCTGGTAGTTGACTCCGGCGCGGGTGATCTGATGATTACGGGTCAATCAGATTCCAGCGAAATTACTGTTGCCTCCACCATTGATGTCAGCCCGGACTATAGCGGCGACGACCCCGACAGCTATGTGGACCAGAACATCACGCTGACCCTGAAACGCCGCGGTCGAACCGCGACTGTGACCGCCGCGCTGGGTCCGGCGACAGGTCTCACTTTGGGATCCACGACCAGTTCGACCATCGATCTGGACATCTCGGTGCCAGCCAACCTCAAAGTCGAAATCCGCGATGAGGCCGGCGCAATCCGCATCACCGGTCTTGCAGCAGACGTCTCGGTGAGAAATGGACCCGGCAATATCCAGATCAATGATATCGGCGGACAGTTGTCAATCGAAGACACCTCCGGACGCATCGTCATTGAGAATATTCGTGCCGATGTCGAGATCACGGATCGTTCCGGAAGTATTACGGTTCGCGATATCGATGGGACGGTCTTTGTGACCGATTCATCAGGCAATATCACCGTCGAACGCATCAGCCAGGATCTCGTGATTGAGCAGGATACGAGTGGCAAGCTCATGACCAAGGACATTGGCGGCCAAGTCATACACATCGACCAGTAGCTGATAATCAATTGAAGTTACCTTGGTAACATGGTAACATATCAAACCATTGAAACGGAGTATGACCATGTCCGGGCAATTCTTGCAGGATTTCCGTCGTGCCAATCTCGAAGCCGGTCAATTCGGCCACAAGGATCATGTATACGCCGCGTGGCTCATGTTACGCGAGCTTCCGCTGGATTCGGCAGCCATCGAATATGCTGCGTGCATCAGGCGTCTTGCAGCAAAATTTGCTGTGCCCGAAAAATTCCACGCTACCATTACGCATGCGCTGATGATCATCATATCGGACCGTTTTGAACCTGGGGAATCATGGGATCACTTCTGGAACACCCATACAGATATCGCAAATGATGCGATGTCCTTGCTGGCTGTGTATTACACCCGGGATCTTTTGCACAGCGACGAAGCGCGCTCGGGATTCGTCCCACCGGATCTGAGACCGCTGCCAGCGGCCGCTGATATACAAACCACACGCAGCGCCTGACCATCAAAACCGGGTGATCAAACACCGGCGATTATCCCTGGTGGGATCACCTCTCCAATACCGTGATTTGCAGTTTTCCAGTGACTGGTTTACCCAGATTGCGCGCATAAATGGTATAGCGCACAGGAATGGATTTCCCGGCGACCTCTTTGCGCAGCAACAACCGCAAAGGTTCCCCCAGAACCGCGATCGGTTTGCCCTGTGGCACATCGCCCAGACCCGCACACACCTGTATCTTTTTGTCACCGCGCTCGACATTCGGGTAAAGCTCGGCAGCCGGGTTGCGCGGTGGATCCTGGCCATCCTTGGGTGGCGCCGGGAATATCCTCTCTGCAACGTCCATACCTTTGACACGCGGAAACTCAAGCGTGACTGATGCATCCTGCAATAACTCCCCACCCTGGTTGACCAGGGTGAAATTCACCCGATGCGCCTGTTTTTCAAACAAATAATACAAATCGTGTGACCGGTATTCGTTCCGCGCCATGGCGAGGTTCTGTTTTAGCGAGTCAATCGTCTGCATTTCAAACGGTGCATCGGCGCCAAAAAATTTGACGTGCATGAGCCGGCCCATCGCTGTGTCATCGGGGTCGAGTACTTGATCGGCGGCTTCCTTTGCCTTGATCGCCGCGCGTATTTTTTTCGCGGCTTCATCGGATGGCAACGTTGCGCCGCTCAGTATCGGCAATGGAAAAACCGTATTCATATTTTTGCCAAACCCGAATTTTATCGAGCCACTGAAACCGGCCTTTTCAAAACGCTTTTCGTATATTGAGTCAAATTCCGATCGTGTCATGCGAACCTGGTGCGAGCCCTTGCGCACCCAGGCATCACCGGTTCGCAGCGACAATGAAAAATCATCTTTCATCATGTACGGCTGGTCATCGCAATTTGCGATCAGGATCAGGCCGAGCGTCTTGTCATCCATCGCAAACATCGAGTACTCGATTTTGACGGGTGGCTCGATGTGTTCACTGATGAGTTTGCTCAGCTCTTTGCCGTATTCAGGAGACTTGAGCTTGATACCTTTTATGGTTCGGTCGCGGCCATCCGCATCCACCCCGAGTACAATCACGCGCTGGCCTTTGATGCGCGCGTTCGCCATCGCCAGCACGTCGATCAAAAAGTCGTCGTAGCACTTCGAGTCATACTGCCGGGCTCTGAATTTGAGCGCAGTGTTCTCGTTTTCAAAACGGACAAGTTCCTCGATATTTGCCAATGCCGTCCCTCTGTGGGTTGTATGTCTATGAAACATAACGCCTTTTGAATCCAGGGCAAAGCACCATAGCCCGAAACTGTGAGCTGTTTCCCATAAACCCCTGCGGGGGCACCTGAAATCGTGGTCGAAAAGCAGCAATGGCGCGAATCTCGGCAAGACTGCAAAAATGCGGTAGGCTGGTTTTGCCCTCCAAATCAACAACAAGGAACCACAAATGAAAGGCCAACTGGTACTCCTGCGGCACGGTCAGAGCACCTGGAATCTTGAAAACAAGTTCACTGGCTGGACCGATGTCGATCTCACTGAGCAGGGCATCAATGAGGCCCGGGAAGCCGCCACCCAGCTTGCCGATAGCGGTTACCAGTTTGATGTCGCGTTTACATCGGTTTTGAAACGAGCAATACGCACACTGTGGTATGTGCTGGATGGCATTGATCGCATGTGGATACCGGTTGTACGAAGCTGGCGTCTGAACGAACGGCACTATGGCGCCCTGCAGGGACTCCACAAGGCAGAAACAACGGAGGTGCATGGAGCGGAACAGGTGCATATCTGGCGCCGCAGCTATGACATTGCTCCACCCGAGCTGGCACCGGATGATCCGCGAAACCCGCGTTTTGACGTCCGCTATGCCGATATCGAAGAGGCAGAACTGCCGGCAACAGAGTCGCTGAAGACGACCCTGGATCGAGTCAGGCCCTATTGGGACATGAGCATAAGGCCGCAGCTCCAAAAGGGATCACAGGTTTTGATCGTCGCGCATGGCAACAGCCTGCGTGCACTGGTCAAGATGCTCGACGGTATGTCGGATGAGGAAATCACCAGATTCAATATTCCCACAGGCATACCATTGGTGTATGAGCTTGATGAGGAGCTCAACGCAGTGAATCGCGAGTTCCTGGGCGACCCGGAGGCGGTGGCGGCGGCGGCGCAGGCCGTAGCCAACCAGGCCGATGCAAAATAGACCTGACACAGCCTGGCATGGCCATTCAAACCCCTGGACCATGGCGCGCATCCAACCCATGGTTGTCTGATATCTGCTTATATTAAGGCGTTATAAATCATGAAGTTAGCTAGCATAGTCACCACAGTGTTCGCCCTGCTCTTCAGTACAGGCGCATCCGCCTGGCGCAGTGACTGCGATTTCGAGGATGAATTCAGCAACAGTATTGACGTAGGTGACGCCGTGGTCATCGATGTGATGGCCCTTGCCGGCTCCCTGCGTATCACCGGTGAGGCCGGTCGCGATCGCATAGAGGGCTCGGGCAAAGGCTGTGCGGAAAAAGAATCACAGATCAAGGGTATGGCGATCGAAATGAATCGCGTCGGTGACAGAATTGAGGTGATCACCGCAATTCCACGCCCCTATTCCGAAAGCCAATGGCTCAATGCAAGCATCGACCTGGTACTCGTAATCCCGGACAACATCCCGCTGATCGTTTCCGATTCCAGCGGTGATATAGAAATTGAAAACATCGCATCGCTGCAGATCAGCGACAGCTCGGGCGATATCGAAATTCATCATGTTGCCGGCGAAATTATTGTACAGCGCGACAGCTCGGGCGATATCGATATCAGTGATACTGGCCCGATTGTGATACGGATCGACAGCTCGGGCCATATCGATATCGAATCCGCGGACTCGGTCACAATCGATGACGACACATCGGGCAGCATCTACGCAAGCAATATCAACGGCGATGTCGCCATCGGAACCGACACATCGGGATCGATAACCGTGCGACGGATTTCCGGAAGCTTCACCGTCGGCAGCGATACCAGCGGCGGTATTCGTTACCGCGATGTAGAGGGAGATGTATCGCTCCCATACGATGACCGCTACGACGACTGAAGGTCTGCCAGCAATATCT
>CBDUSC010000101.1:0-6423 GCA_965369735.1 uncultured bacterium | reverse complement strand
GGTCTGGTGTTCAACCAGGACTTTTACGTGGGTTATAGCCCGGAGCGCATCAACCCCGGGGACAAAAAGCACCGCCTTGCCGATATACGAAAGGTGACATCGGGGTCCACACCCGAGACCGCTGAATTTGTGGACAAGCTGTATCAAACGATCATAACGGCGGGTACACATCGTGCATCCAGCATCCGTGTAGCCGAAGCGGCCAAGGTCATCGAGAACACCCAGAGAGATGTCAATATTGCACTCATAAATGAACTGGCGCTGATTTTCAACCGCCTGGGGATCGACACCCGGGAAGTGCTGGATGCGGCCGGCACAAAATGGAATTTCCTGCCGTTTGAGCCCGGTCTGGTCGGCGGTCATTGCATCGGGGTGGACCCGTACTACCTGACACATAAATCCCAGGAAATTGGTTATCACCCCGAGATGATCCTTGCCGGCCGGCGCATCAATGACAACATGGGTCTGTATGTTGCATCCGAAGTGGTCAGACTGATGATCCGGCATCGTATTCATCTCGCAGAGGCGCGTGTGCTGGTGCTTGGGCTGACCTTCAAGGAAAATTGCCCCGACATACGCAACACGCGGGTGATCGATGTGGTCCGGGAGCTGGAAAGCTATGAGGCCAAGGTCGATGTACACGACCCCTGGGCCGACCCGGAGCAGGCCAGGCGCGTCTACGGAATCGATCTGGTGCCCGGGTTGAGAAAAGACTATTACGAGGCGGTGATTGTTGCCGTTGCCCATGACCAGTTCCGCGAAATGGGCGCAGAAGCCATACGCGCGCTGGGCCGGTCCCGGCATATTCTTTACGATATCAAACACCTGCTGCCGGCCGATGCCGTCGATGGCCGCCTGTAACGCACCGTATTACTGGAATCAGACGTGCACATATTGGTAACAGGCGCAGCGGGGTTTATTGGCTATCACGTGGCACGCAATCTCCTGGATCGCGGCGACACGGTGACCGGGCTCGACAACCTCAACGACTACTACGATGTATCCCTGAAACAGGCGCGCCTGGATCAGCTACTGGAATACGAGCAATTCAGTTTTGCGAAAATCGATCTCGCGGACCGCGCAGCCATGGAGGCATTGTTTGCAGACAAGGCATTCGATCGGGTTATCCACCTGGCCGCGCAGGCGGGTGTTCGTTATTCCATTGAGCAACCGCATGCCTATGTCGAGAGCAACCTGGTCGGCTTTTTGCACATACTGGAAGGTTGCAGGCACCACGGCGTAGAGCACCTGGTCTATGCATCCACCAGCTCGGTGTACGGTGCCAATACCCGCATGCCGTTTTCGGTGCACGACAACGTCGATCACCCGTTGTCATTGTACGCTGCGACAAAAAAATCCAATGAGCTGATGGCGCACACCTATGCGTCGTTATATGGATTACCGGTTACAGGCCTCAGGTTTTTCACGGTCTATGGCCCGTTTGGCCGGCCGGATATGGCGTTGTTTTTGTTCACGCGCGCGATTCTCGATGGCAAGCCCATCGATGTGTTCAACTACGGAAATCATCGGCGTGATTTCACCTTCGTTGATGACATCGCCGAGGGTGTTGTCCGATCGGTGGATCGCATCGCGCAACCCAATGAAGACTGGAACGGTGATACACCGGATCCCGGGACCAGCTTCGCGCCCTATCGTTTGTACAACATTGGCAACAACCAGCCGGTCGAGCTGATGCACTACATCGAGGTGCTGGAAGAGTGCCTGGGCCGCAAGGCGGAAAAAAACCTGTTACCACTACAGCCTGGCGATGTACCGGACACCTATGCCGATGTGGATGACCTGGTGCGCGACGTGGGCTACAAACCGGCAACCACAGTGGAAGAGGGTGTGGCCAGGTTCGTGGACTGGTATATGGATTACTACGGCGATCATGAATAACGAACATCAGATCCTGGCAGGGCATGCCGATCGATTGTCTGCTGTGCATCTGCGTGAGCTGCTGTCAGACACAAACCGTTTTGATGAGTTCTCCCGCGAAGCAGTCGGTTTGCTTGTTGATTTTTCACGGCAGTGTATTGATGCAGCCGTCCTGGGTGAGCTTTTTCAACTCGCCGGTCAAAAAAATCTGTCGGGCTGGATAGAGCGCTTGTTTGCAGGCGATGCGGTGAACGACACCGAGCAACGCGCCGCGCTGCACATGGCGTTGCGGGCGGGCGAGGCCGAGGCCGATGGCAATGATTTTTCCGTCGATGGCCAGGATGTCATGACCGGGGTTTTGTCGGAACGCGCTCGCATGCTGGATCTGGCGCAGGCGATACGCGATGGCGTTTTGTGCGGCAGCAACGGCAAAGCGCTGCGGCGCATTATCAACATCGGGATAGGCGGGTCCGATCTCGGTGTTGCCATGGCCTGCAGCGCTTTGGAGAACTGGCGCCAGGCCGATCTCGACATGCGTTTTGTCTCCGGCATCGATGGCGTCCAGCTACAGGATGCACTGCGCGATGCCGACCCGGATACCACGTTGTTTATTGTCTGCTCAAAAACTTTCACTACAGATGAAACACTGGCCAACGCCGGTCTGGCGCGTGAATGGCTTACAAAAAATCTCGGCGGGGATGCAGTTGCCGGTCATTTTGTTGCCGTTTCCTGCAACCAGCAGGCGATGGATGACTTTGGCATAGCACCCGAGCGTCGCCTTCAGATCCCTGACTGGGTCGGCGGGCGCTATTCAGTGTGGTCATCGATGGGTCTGGCGCTGGCGATCGCGATTGGCCGCGACCCGTTCCTGGAGTTTCTCGCCGGTGGCCGGGAGATGGATGTTCATTTTCGCAACACAGCGGCTTGTGACAATCTCCCGGTCTTGCTGGCTTTGATATCTGTCTGGAACAACAATTACCGGCATGCAAAAAGCCACCTGGTATTACCGTACGACCAGCGGCTTTGCGAGTTCCCGCGATACCTGCAACAACTGGTCATGGAGAGCCTGGGCAAGCGCGTCACCCGTGACGACAATGATGTGGATCTGGCCACCGGTATCGCAACCTGGGGCGAACCGGGCTCGAATGCACAACACGCATTCATGCAATTGCTGCACCAGGGCAATCTTTTGTTCAGTGTGGATTTCATATTGCCAGCGACAGGCTCGTCCGATTATGCGGTTCAACACAAAGCCGCGGTCGCGAACTGTATTGCTCAGGCGCAGGCTCTGGCGTACGGGCGCGAGGATCAACAGCCGCACAGGGCTCAACCCGGCAATCGACCCAGCACACTGGTAATGATTCCAAAACTCGATCCGCGCAGCCTGGGCAAGCTTGTTGCCATGTACGAGCACCGGGTATTTGTGCAAAGTGTCATCTGGGGTATTAACCCGTTTGACCAGTTTGGCGTGGAACTGGGCAAAAAACTGGCGGCCGAATATGCTGACATCAACAACCCTGCGGACGGCGCCGCGCCATTGCCGGACGGATTTGTGGCGTACCTGGATAAATTTTCGAAATGAGCGACACACGCAAAGGTATCGTACTCGCTGGTGGCACAGGCAGCCGCCTGCACCCATTGACGCTATCCGTCAGCAAACAACTGATGCCGGTGTATGACAAGCCATTGATCTACTACCCGCTGTGCACGCTGATGCAGGCGGGCATGAAGGATATCCTGGTCATTACAACACCGGATCAGCAGGCGGCATTTCAGGATCTGCTTGGCGATGGAAGCCAGTGGGGCATCAGCATGAGCTACGCCAGCCAGCCGCAACCCGACGGGATTGCGCAGGCGTTGATTATTGCTGAAACTTTTTCCGACGGGGCGCCCGTGGCGTTGATTCTTGGCGACAATATCTTTTTTGGCGAGGGTTTGCCGGAGACACTGCAGCGCGCCTGCCATAGTCATGAAGAAGGTGATGGCGGGGCACACATATTCGGTTATGAGGTCAGCGATGCCAACCGGTACGGGGTCGCCGTATTCGACCGGAACGGGAAGCTCAGTGACATCGTTGAAAAGCCCGATACAGCGGTGTCGGATATCGCGGTAACCGGTCTTTATTTTTATGACTCGCATGCTGCTGAATACGCCAGAACATTAACGCCGTCTGCACGAGGCGAGCTGGAAATTACCGACTTGAATCGCCTGTATCTCGAACAGGGCAATCTCGGTATCGATGTTCTGGGTCGCGGGATCGCCTGGCTGGATACAGGGACCCATGAATCGCTGCTGGATGCCGCGGAGTTTGTCAGGATTGTCGAGCGCCGCCAGGGGCTGAAAATTTCATGCCCGGAAGAAATTGCGTGGCGCATGGGCTATATCGATGCAGCTGCAGTGCGGTCGCTGGCAGGTGCTTATGGCGACAACCCCTATGGTGTGTATCTGCGGCACATAGTTTCAAATGATGGCGAGCATCAGTGAAATTTTCTGAGACATCATTGCCAGGCGTCATACTGATCGAGCCGGATGTATTTGAAGATGATCGGGGCTTTTTTTTCGAATGCTGGCGCAAAAAAGAGTTTGGCGACGCCGGTATCGCAACAGAGTTTGTCCAGGATAACCACAGCGGCTCACATCGGGGTGTACTCCGGGGCCTGCATTACCAGATTCAAAACCCGCAGGGAAAGCTGGTGCGTGTTGTCAGCGGTTCGGTTTTTGATGTTGCAGTGGACCTGCGCCGCTCATCGCCAGCCTTCGGTCAGTGGGCAGGTGTTGAGCTCTCGGCGGATAACCGGAATATGCTCTGGATACCACCGGGTTTTGGACACGGGTTTTATGTTTTGAGCGATTATGCCGAATCCCTGTACAAGTGCACGACGGAATATGACCCGGACAGCGACCGCAGTATCCGGTGGAATGACCCGCAGATCGGTATCGACTGGCCGTTGCCCGACGATGGCCAGCCAATCGTTTCGGACAAGGATGCCGCTGCAGCTTTTTTGCAAGATGCCGAGTGTTGTGAATGAAAGTACTGGTCACTGGCGCCGGTGGTCAACTCGGGTATGCACTGTGTTCCAGCGCGCCGGAAACTGTGAACCTGGTCGCGCCAGATCACAGCCAACTTGCGATCGATGATTCACAGCAGCTCAAAGAATGTCTGGAGAACCATCACCCCGATATCATTATCAATGCTGCCGCGTTTACGCATGTAGACAAAGCGGAAACCGAGATCGAGACAGCTTTCAGTATCAATGCAGACGCGGCGGGTGAATTGGCAAGACAGGCAATGGCAATCGGCGCACGCCTGATCCATGTGTCCACCGATTATGTTTTTGATGGCAGAACATCCAAACCGTATACCGTGGATGCAAAACCCTCTCCCATAAATGTTTATGGGGAGTCAAAACTTGCAGGCGAGAAAAATATCCAGAATACAATGGCGGGTGCGGCAACGATTGTCAGGTCGTCCTGGTTGTATTCGCATCGCGGTTCGAATTTCCTGACAACGCTGTTGCAAAAAATGGAACGCGGTGAAGATTTGCGTATTGTCGATGATCAGACGGGTTCACCCACATCTGTGGATCATCTTGCACGCGTGCTTTGGGCGCTTTGCAAAGATGCATCTATCAGTGGGCTCGTTCACTGGAGCAACGCGGGGCAGACAAGCTGGTTTGGATTTGCAAACGCGATCGCCGGGCGCGCCATGGCCGGGCGCCTGATAGCCCGGATGCCTCTAGTGACGCCCATAAGCAGTGATGAAATATCGACGGCAGCAAAAAGACCCGCGTACAGTGCGCTTGAATGCTCGCTGAGCAACGAACGGCCGGATCTTGAGCCTGAAAGCTGGCAGCTGGCCCTGGACCAGATGTTTGGACGATTACAGCCATGAGCACATCATGTAAATTGTTGGTGACAGGGGGTGCCGGTTTTATCGGTACCAATTTTGTTCGTTACTGGCAGGAACAGCATCCACAGGACCACGTAACGGTACTGGATGCGCTGACCTATGCAGGTCGCAGGGAAAACCTGGAAACTTGCCAAAACAAGGACAACTTCAAATTTATCCAGGGCGACATCTGCGATGATGCTGTGCTGGACCAGATTTTTCAGGATCGGGGTATCGACATCGTTGTCCATTTTGCGGCCGAAACCCATGTCGACAGATCCATACGTGATCCCGATCTTTTTCTGAAAACCAATGTGACAGGTACGCAACGCCTGTTGGAGGCTGCCAGGCGACATTGGTCGGGTGACAAGGAGAGCAATCGCCGTTTTCACCATGTCTCCACCGATGAAGTGTACGGTTCACTGCAAACCGGCGATCCGGCGTTTTCGGAGTCAAACCCGTACGCACCCAATTCGCCCTATGCTGCCAGCAAGGCTGCGGCGGATCACCTGGTCCGCGCATACCACAGGACATATGGTGTGCCTGTCACGATCAGCAACTGCTCGAACAACTATGGCCCGTACCAGTATCCCGAAAAGCTGATACCGCTGTGCATCGTCAATGCCCTGCAGGGCAAACCGCTGCCGATATACGGT
>CBDUSC010000100.1:0-6500 GCA_965369735.1 uncultured bacterium | reverse complement strand
GTATATGCGCTTGCGCCAGGTACTCGTGCGACTGCATTTCCCGCAGACGGCTCAGCGTGCGCTCGAACTCGAACCCCAGGCGTCGACCCGCGTAAATCGCTTCAACTGCGGTCGCGGCCGATATGATCAGATTGATGCGGCGGTCATAAAACTCGTCGACCAGCGCGATAAAACGCCGTGCCTGGTCTTCGCGGGTGCTGTCGAGTTGCGGCAAATTGGAGATCAGAACCGTGTGATGCCAGCTGGCAATCTGGATGTAGTCGGTCTGGCTGCGTGGACCGCCGCAGATATCCTCAAAATCAAACCATACGACACCATGCGCGCGGCGCCGGGTTTGCACCGGCCGACCTTCAACCTGCAGAACAAAATTATCGATACCGGGTTCCTGCGCGATGCGATCGAAGCTGTCGTTCAGGCTTGCATCGGCTTTTTCATCCAGTGGTGAGTGATAGATCTCCGCCTGCTCCAGTACACGAAGGCGAAAATCCACGGGGCCGTCAACATGCAAGACCTGGGTGTGTTGCTTGATCAACTCTATGGTGGGCAAAAACCGGTTGCGCTGCAGGCCATCCCTGTAAAGCTCATCCGGCGGGATATTCGATGTGGCAACCAGCGTGACACCACGCCGAAACAGTTCTTCGAACAAAGTACCCAGTAACATGGCGTCAGCAATATCACTGACAAAAAACTCGTCAAAGCAGATGACCCGCGCTGATTTTGCAAGTTTTTCCGCCACGATCCGTAATGGATTGCTTTTGCCCGATAATGCTTTGAGTTCCGCATGTATACCCTGCATGAAACGATGAAAATGACGCCGGAGTTTGTGTTCGTCATCGATGCAATCGTAAAACACATCCATCAGATAGGTTTTGCCACGCCCCACACCGCCATACATATAAAGACCCCGCACGGGTGCCTGGCCCCGGGATGCAGGGAACAGGCGCAGCTTGGCGCGGGTTGTAAAGGGGTATCTCAGGTTACTCGCGCACAGCGCTTCATAAACACGCTGCAATGACGCCACCGCGGTGGCCTGTGCATCATCGTGTTCAAAATCGGGTCGTTCCAGATCTGTTGCGTAACGTTGTCCTGGCGTCATGGCAAATCAGGCGACAATCATCTCCGGGACATCGCCATCGACGATCAGATCGCCGGCGGTTTTTGCCTGGATCTCCTCAACGCTGACGCCGGGTGCTCGCTCGATCAGGTGAAAGGCACCATCCCTGATTTCCAGGTATGCGAGATCCGTCACGATGCGCGTGATGCAGTTGGCCCCGGTCAATGGCAGAGTGCATTTTTCGAGTATTTTGGACTCGCCTTTTTTGTTGGCGTGCATCATCGTAACTATAATATTCTCGGTTCCTGCGACCAGGTCCATCGCGCCGCCCATGCCTTTCACGAGTTTCCCGGGGATCATGTATGAGGCGATGTCGCCGTGCTGGTCCACTTCAAACGCGCCCAGCACGGTCAAATCCACATGTGCACCGCGGATCATTGCAAAACTGTCGGCCGATGAAAAATAGGCAGAACCAGTGATTGCAGTGACCGTTTGTTTCCCGGCATTGATCAGGTCCGCATCCACTTCATCGTCGGTGGGGAAGGGGCCGATACCGAGAAGACCATTCTCCGATTGCAACATGACTTCGATGCCATCGGGTATGAAGTTGGCAACCAGCGTCGGTATGCCGATACCGAGATTGACGTAATAACCATCGCGCAACTCCTCAGCGACGCGCTGTGCCATTTGATTTCTATCCAAAGCCATAATTTGTCCTCAACCTGCAAATTGCCTCAGGCGCTACGCGTCGTGCGTTGTTCAATTCGTTTTTCAAATGTGCCCTGGATCAGTCGGTTGATGAAAATACCAGGGGTATGAATGCTGTCCGGGTCAAGCCCGCCAGGCTCAACGATTTCCTCTACTTCCGCCACAGTGATTTTGCCGGCAGTCGCCATCATCGGGTTGAAATTCCGTGCCGTTTTCCGGAATACGAGATTACCGGTGGTGTCGGCCTTCCATGCCTTGATCAATGAAAAATCTGCGGTCAGGGAGTCTTCAAGAATATAGTGACGACCGTCTATTTCACGTGTTTCTTTGCCCTCGGCCACCATGGTGCCGTAGCCGGTGGCGGTAAAAAATGCCGGGATACCGGCGCCACCGGCACGAATTTTTTCTGCCAATGTGCCTTGCGGTGTCAATATGACCTTCATTTCTCCGGATATGAACAACTGCTCGAACAAAGCATTTTCACCGACATAGGAGCCGATCATGGTCGCAATTTGTCGTTTTTCCAGCCACAGCCCCAGGCCGAAGCCATCGATACCGGCATTGTTCGAAATGCAGGTTAGATCTTTTGTGCCCATGTCACACACCTGCCTGATCAGGCCCTCTGGTATGCCACAAAGACCAAAGCCGCCCACCATGACGGTCATCCCGTCGCTGAGGCCTGTTAGCGCAGCATCATATGAGTCTACGACCTTGTTAAAACCCGACATGGTATCTCCCGTTCTTCAAAGGTCCTGGTAATTGGGCCCCGAGCCGCCCTCCGGTGTGACCCAGTTTATTATTTGGTATGGATCCTTGATATCGCATGCTTTGCAATGCACGCAGTTTGCTGCATTGATCTGCAATCTTTTCGCACCGCCTTCCTCGACGATTTCATAAACCTGTGCAGGACAAAACTTTGTGCACGGGTTGCCGTATTCTTCTGCACACTTCGTGACGCAAATCGATGTATCGGCAACGTGCAAATGTGCCGGTTGTTCTTCATCGTGCTCGGTCGTTGCAAAATAGACCGATGCAAGGCGGTCGCGCGGTGGAAGATTCCTGTCCACCCAATTTCGGTTGGGTGTTTTGTAGTTTGCCACTTTTCGCAATGTTGAGTGGTCTGCGTGATTGGAAAGAGTCCATGGCAGCTTCCCAAAGGTAATCGTTTCCAGGGCCGCATTGGCCAGGCCTGCCCACAAACCCTTTCTAAAGCCGGGTCGTATGTTCCGTACGCTTTTGAGTTCATTTGCGGACGCCGATGCACGCCAGCGCGCGTCAAAACCATCAGCGCCACGGGTTTCGGCATAATGCCTGGCGGCCAGTTTCCCGGATCGCAAAGCCATATGTATCCCTTTGATTTTAGGGACATTTAGCAGGCCTCCGGCATCGCCTATCAGGATCGCGCCGGGTGCCTCGAGCTTCGGCAATGACTGGTATCCACCCTCGACCAGGCTGCGCGCGCCCGATGAGAGGATCTCGCCACCCTCCAGCAGTTTTCGCATGCTCGGGTGGTGCTTGAACTGTTGAAACGATTCGAATGGGCTGAACCCGGGGTCCTCGTAGTCAAGACCCAGAACAAAGCCGACAGAAACACGGTTTTTGTCCAGGTGATAGACAAAACTGCCGCCATAGACAGATGTGTCCAGTGGCCAGCCAATGCTGTGCTGTATCAGCCCCGGTTGAACTCTGCCATCCGGTAATCGCCACAGCTCCTTGAAACCCAGCCCGTATGTTTGTGGCGATTTGCCCGCATCGAGTACGAATCTGGCAATTAATTGTTTTGACAGACTGCCGTGGCAACCCTCGGCAAGCACGGTCAATGCTGCCTTGATATCGGCACCGGCCGCATAGTTTGGTCCGGGCGTACCGTCTTTTTGAACGCCCATATCGCCGCAACGAACGCCGGTGACCTTTTCATTTTCGATAAGCAGACCGGCACCTGCAAAACCCGCGAAAATATCAACACCAAGCGCCTCGGCATGTTCGGCGAGCTTTTGGCACAGCGAACCCAGGGACACGATGAAATTGCCGTGATTGTTCATCTGCGGCGGCGTCATAAATCGTATGGCGCGCTTTTTTGTCAAAAAATGAAACTCGTCCTTTGTTGCCGGAACGCAAATGTCCGGTTTGTTATCGCGCCATTCCGGCCATAGCTCATCCAGCGCATCGGTTTGCAATATGGCGCCGGACAGGGAATGCGCCCCGACGCCGGATGCTTTTTCCAGCACGCACAGGGACAGCGAGTCATCCATGGATTTGAGTTGTATCGCACAGGCCAGGCCCGCGGGGCCGGCACCGACGATCACAACGTCGTACTCCATTTCGTCGCGATCGATATCAGACTCGTTCATAACGGTCTATTTTGCTTGCATGCGGATTGCGCCGTCGAGCCGTATGGTCTCGCCGTTCAACATGGTATTGGTGCAGACACTCTCGACCAGGTCAGCAAATTCTTCGGGTCGCCCCAGCCTCGGGGGGAAGGGTACCTGAGCCCCAAGCGACTGCTGAACTTCCTCCGGCATGCCCGACATCATCGGTGTCATGAATATCCCGGGGGCGATGGTCATGACCCGCACGCCGATGCGCGAAAACTCGCGTGCCATCGGGAGCATCATGCCGATGACGCCTGATTTGGATGCGGAGTAGGCACACTGACCGATCTGGCCTTCATAGGCCGCAACCGAGGCTGTGCCGATGATGACGCCACGTTCACCGTGCTCGTTTGGCTCGTTATTCTGCATATGCGAGGCCGCTGCCTTGCTGAGAAAAAACGTACCGTTCAAATTGATGGAGATGACTTTCGCAAAAAAATCTCCCGGCATGGGTCCCTCACGACCCAACACGCGTCCTGCGCCGATGATACCCGCGCAATTGACGCACAAATTGATGCCACCCATTGCATCAGCGGCTTTCGCAGCCGCGTCGATGACCTGTGCATCATCGCTGACATCAGTTTTGACAAACCATGCGCGATCGCCGAGCGCATCGGCAGCGGCTGTTCCCGCCTCTTCGTTGACATCCAGCATGGTCACCATGCCGCCGGCAGCAACTATTTTTTGCGCAACCGCATGACCCAGACCCGATGCACCGCCGCTGATACAGGCTTGTGCATTACTAAATTCCATCCGAATCTCCCTGATCCTGTTGTTTGTACCATGCAACCTGGCCAAGCTTGCTTGACGGTGCTTTGCCCAGCGCCTGGCTGATAAATAACCCGGTATCTACCAGCGCATCCAGATCAACGCCGGTGTCGATGCTCATTCCATGTAGCATATATACGAGATCATCGCTGGCTACGTTCCCACTGGCGCCATGTGCATACGGGCAACCGCCAAGCCCGGCAACCGAACCGTCGACGACCGCAACACCGAGCTCCAGGCAGGACTGGATATTGATCAACGCAAGACCGCGAGTATCGTGGAAATGTATGGCAAGGTGGTGCATCTCGATATCATCGGCCACCCGCGCCAGCATCGCCCGCGCACTTTTCGGGTTGCCGACGCCGATGGTGTCACCAAGCGAGATCTCGTAGCAACCAAGATCCCTGAGATCCTTGGCCACGGCTGCGACTGTTTCCACATCTACATCGCCTTCGTAAGGGCATCCCAGCACGCAGGATATGTATCCACGGACTTTTATATTGTTGTCGCGTGCGGATTCCATAACCGGTCCAATTCGTTCTATGGATTCCTTGATCGATGCATTGATATTTTTCTGGTTAAAGGTTTCGGATGCCGCGGTGAATACAGCAATTTCGCTGACGCCGGCATCGAGCGCGCGATCCATACCCTTGATGTTGGGGACCAGCACCGGGTAGTGCACAGCATCTTTTTTGTTTATGCGGCGAAATACCTCGTCGGCATCCGCGAGTTGCGGGATCCATTTTGGGCTGACAAAGCTGGTTGACTCAATCGTTTTGAGCCCGGTGCCGCTGAGCCTGTTGATAAGCTCGATTTTAATTTCGGTCGACACGGGCTGCTTTTCATTCTGCAGACCATCGCGAGGGCTGACCTCAACGACTTTGACGAAATCGGGGTAATTGCTCACTGGATTATTGATCCTCCGTGTCGTCGGACCGGATATCGACCAGCGGTGTTTCTGCCTCGACGACGTCGCCTTTATCGTACAGCAGTTTTTCGATGACCCCGGCGCATTTTGCGCGCAGCGTGAATTCCATTTTCATTCCTTCAAGCACCAGCAGGGCCTGACCCTCATCCACATGGTCGCCTTCGGCTACCTCTATTGAGACGATCCGGCCGGGTAGTGGAGAACCCGGGTGCGCTTCTTCGTCGCTGACATGTGTGCTGACCGGATATCTGGCTACCCGTCGCAGGGAAAACGCGGTGCTATCAACGCTGAACAAATAACATGGATCACTGATCTGTGTTTCAAATGAATAACTTTGCTCATCGATTTTGATTTGCAGAATACCCGTGGCGTCATGATCCACGACAACCGCATATTCTGTGTCGTCGATCAGGCAGCAATACTGATCGCGCGTGTCACCCCTGCCGCCCCGATCAGAAACGGAAATAAAATGAATGTCATCGCCAGCAGAGAACGCGAGATTGATCCAACCGGTGGCATTCAGACGCCAGCCATCATCCATGGCCCAGGGTGATGTCGCTTTGTCCTGTTGCATCACGCTGCTAATGGCGCGATCCAGGTGTTTTTGCCGTAACCAGCGTACAGCGGCGGCAATCAAAGCGCTTTGATCAAAAGAAGGTTCTGTTAATAG
>CBDUSC010000099.1:0-6522 GCA_965369735.1 uncultured bacterium | reverse complement strand
TGATCCGTTTACATTCAAATGGAAAAATGAACCACTGATGGCGCGCATCAATATCGACATCAATGGGGACAAGCTACCGCCGCAGGATGAATTTGACGTCATGAACATCGGCGTATGGATGAACATGGTATCGGCTACTCTAAATATCGATTTGTCACAACCGCTGGCAACAGAGTTTGCGACTCTGGCAGCCCGCCAGCAATTACAGGCAGCGGTACAACAAGGTGCGCAGATCTCGGTCGATCAAATCGACACAATGGCAGCGCAACAGGCGCCAATTCTGCTATTTACGCTGGAACAACAGGGGATGATTACAGACGGCGGCCACGGATATGTAAGCGAAATCACTTACATCGATGGAGAACTCCTGGTCAACGGAAAACCTATGCCCCTGGGCGCGATGCAATAATCGAATTGCTGAGCAAAAATTGTTGAATGTGTGCCCAGGGTCTCGCGCAGTCGTTGTGCCCGCAGGCCAACAGGACCAGTTCCGAATTCGCCGCCGCCGCATCCAGATCTCTTGCATGTGAAACCGGAATAATTTGATCCCAGTTACCGTGCATGATCAACACAGGCCCCTCATATTTCGCGATACAGCTGAGGTTGTCGAACGGATCCAGAACAAGAAAGCCCGGGATCGCCATGCGCAGGGCCAGTGGTTTCACTCCCGAGAAACTTGATTCAAGAATCAGACCGGCAAGTGGACGTTTCGCAGCCAGCGCACAAGCTGCGCCACCGCCCAGGGATCGGCCATAGGCCACGATTCGGCTGTTGTCGACATCATCGCGGCTCACCAGATAATCGTATGCCGCGGCTGCGGCCGATGTAATAGATTCCTCTGTCGGCTTGCCACCGGATCGGCCATAGCCGGGATACTCCAGGAGTAGCACGGACAAACCTGAGTTGCGCAGAACCTCAAATGGTTCGAGCCAGTAGTCGATCAGTTCTCCATTGCCGTGCGTGAATATCACTGCCGGCGACGGCAACCCGCTTTCATTCGGAGCGGCGGGCAAAAACCAGGCCTCGATATTTTTTTGTGTACCCAGCCAGATCGATTCGACATCCGTTCTTTGATCCACCGCGGACTCAAGCGGCGGCGGGGGCGCCGGGTACATCATGCCGCGCTGCATACCCACAGCAATCGCAACATAGGCAAGGAAGCCCACCAGTAATGTAATACCCAGACCCATTGTAAGAACCTTAAGCTCCTATGGGGTGAACTCGATAACCTGGCGTACCGGTGTATTGATCGGAATGCCATTCACGGTTTTTGGTTTAAAAGACCAGGACTGAATCGCCTTGACGGCGATGTCGTCAAACACACCTTGCGGTTTGGATTCGATTACCCTGACGTCGCTGACGCTGCCATCCGCCATTACGGTGTATTGCAGCTCAACCGATCCTTTTATTTTGTCGCCACGCAGCGCGTCCGGGTACACCGGCGGTGGATTGATAACGGGTCGCGGACCGCTTCTCACCTGTTCGACCGTGACGGATATATCACCGTTTTCATCATCGGCGAAGGTTACCGAGGTGTATACCGCGGTAGTGCTGGGAACGGGTATTCCCTTTTGCAGCGCCGGCTCGAACTCCCAGACCGACACCTTTTCGGCGATCACATTCAGGATGGGATCCGGTAACCCGGCAATGACATCGACATCTGTGACATGACCGGTTTCATCAACCCCGACATCCGCCCAGATGACCACGGTGTACTCCTCAGCAACCGCGGTTTGAAAAGCAGCCATCGCCGTCAAAACCAGCACAGACACATATTTTATTTTCGAAACCTGAAACATTACGTCTCCCGTCTGATACCCGCCATCAAATTGTACGCGCCATGATGAAATCGTTCTGCTTGTCGTGCCCAACAACAAACTCTGCCATTCCAACCTGCACAAAATCCCATTTTTCGTAAAAAGATATTGCCCGGGCATTGCACTCCCAGACCGACAACCAAAAAACGTCAAAACCGGCACTGGCCACCTCTTGCAACCCGGCCAGCATCAATGCAGCACCACAACCGGTTCCGATTGCTTCCGGTTCCACGTATATACGTGAAAGCTGAGCGGGTTTTTCGCCATTAACACAACCAGGCGCCTTTTCATTCCGGATCATCAGGTACCCGATGGTATCGTCGCCATTATGCGCCAGCAGATAGGTGACTTTGCCGTCACGAAGCTCCGCCTCTATGGCCGAAATCGAGTAGGTTTTGGCGATATAGGCTTCCAGATCATCGGGGTCCGTACTCATATTATAGGCCGCCCGAAACGTTCGCTGGCCAAGGTCCTGGATGGCTTCGGCATCATCCGGCTGTGCGCGGCGTACATTCAAACCCGCCAGTCCCATAGGTATTACTGCTGTTGCTTACTGTCCCAAGTTTAGACCACAGCGCAGCACCGAGAATGCGCTTTTATGTTTTGACACACTTTTCGCCCGGTCGTTTTTTTGCTTCGCAGTGCAGCCAGCTGATAAAACAGCGCACATCGGCTCGATCCAGGTGTTCCCTTGGACACACGATGTAATAGCTGGGTTCCACTTCAATACCGATCTCGAATGGTCTGACGAGTCGCCCTGCTGCAACATCGGCGTCCGCAAGTGGACCGGATACCAGTGCAACACCGTGGCCCTCGATCGCCATTTGCATCAAAACGTTGATGTCCTCGATCACGATGCCGGCAGAGACATCTACCTCGTCTGCGTCTGCTTGCTGCAGCCATTGTCGCCAGTGTGAGCGGGTAGTTTCATGCAGCAGGGTAAATCGCTTCAGATCATGCGGTGACTTCAGCGCGCACTTTCCATCCAGCAACGACGGCGCGCATACCGGGTACTCCATCGGCGTAAACAATCTCTCCGAGTGCAAGCCATGCCACTTACCCCGGCCATAGCGAATCGCAATATCAACACCATCGTCTTGGAAATCAACCAGCCGCGGTGTCGTGCTGACGCGTACCTCCATATCCCATTCAGATTGGAAATGCATGATTCGCGGCACCAGCCATCGGGCGGCAACAGATGGCACAGTACTCAAGGTCAAAGTGCGATCCAGTGGCCGCTTGCGCATGGCATCGATCGCTTCATCGAGTTCGTCGAATGCGCTGCGTGAATGAAATGCGAGCCCGCGGCCATCGCCGGTCAGTTCCAGACCTTTTGCACCGCGGATAAATAATTTCCGGCCGAGATATTGCTCCAGTTTTTGCACCTGGCGGCTGACCGCGCCATGGGTGACATACAAATCCCGGGCTGCGCGCGTCAGGCTGAGATGCCTGGCGGCTGCATCGAATGCACGCAATGCGTTGAGTGGCGCGCGTTGTTTGGCCATGATTCCCTACCTGTGAGTTTTTCTCACATCTCGTATCAGATTTTTTCGATTGAGAGCACCGAAACTAAAAGGATCTAATAATAGTCCTATTAATAAATATCACAGATTGCCATGATAGCCAAACCCTCAGAATTTGAAACACCGGTTACCCGCGACGAGCGCTCGCTGGATCCTGAAGACTGGGACGCCCTTCGCGATCTCGGCCACCGGGTGTTCGATGACATGCTCGACTACCTGAAAAACGTGCGAAACCGCCCGGCCTGGCAACCGCTGCCGGCGCAGACAAAGCGCGTTTTCAAAAAGCCAATACCGCAATATCCGGTTTCATACGAAGCGGCATACGAAGAAATCAAGGAACACGTATTGCCGTACCCGACCGGCAATATTCATCCGCGTTTCTGGAGTTGGGTTGGCGGAACCGGCACACCCGGGCAGCTGATCGCCGATCTGGTGATTTCCGCGATGAACTCGGGCAATCTCGGTTTCGACGAATCCGCATCAACCTATGTCGAAGTTCAGTTACTCGACTGGTTGAAAAATCTGCTTGGCTACCCGGAAGATGCCAGCGGTCTCCTGGTCAGCGGTGGCTCCATGGCAAACCTTGTAGGTCTCGCCGTCGCGCGTAACCACATGGCCGGTTATGACGTCCGCGAACAGGGCGTGAACCCGACGCTGGAACCGCGTCTTGTGTTCTATGCGTCGACCGAAACACATTCATCCATAAAAAAAGCGATCGAATTACTGGGTCTTGGCAGTCGGTCACAACGTGACATACCGGTACGCGACGATTTCACAATCGATATCGATGCGCTGATTGAAGCGATTGCCGAGGACCGTAAAAACGGTCTGCGGCCAGCATGCATTATCGCAAATGTAGGCACGGTCAATACCGGGGCAATGGATCCTCTGAACCTGCTTGCCGATATTGCCGCGCAGGAGAACCTTTGGTTGCACGCCGATGCGGCATTTGGTGCACTGGCCCGGCTTTCGCCATCGAAATCCAGCCTTGCGGATGGCCTGGAGCGGGTTGACTCGCTGGCATTCGATCTGCACAAGTGGATGTACATTCAATACGACTGCGGTTGCGCGTTTGTCAGATCGCGGAAATTGCACAAGGACACATTTTCCGTTGTCCCAGCCTATATCCGCAACTTCAGTCGTGGTCTCGCCGGCGGTCCCCTGAATTTTTCGGAGTATGGCGTGCAGCTATCGCGCTCCGGCAAAGCGTTGCGTGCCTGGCTCACCTTGAAAACCGAGGGTGTCGATCGTTACGCCGAGCAAATTGAACAAAATATTCAGCAGGCCGCATACCTGACAGAGCTTGTCGAGGATGCACCGGATCTCGAACTGTTGGCGCCAACCTCGCTTAACATCGTGAACTTTCGGTTCAATGCGGGGAATTACACCGAGGAACAACTCGATGCGCTCAACGAAGAAATACTGATGCTTGTGCAGGAACGCGGCATCGCCACACCGTCGTCCACCGAGTTGGACGGTATTTTCTCGATTCGTGTTGCGATCGTGAATCACCGTAGCCGGCGCTCTGATTTTGAGGCGCTGGTCAACGCGGTTGTCGACATCGGTCGCGAACTCACCATTTCCAATATTGCAAAATTGCGCGTGTAAGGACATCAAACCATGTACACCCTGTATTACTCACCCGGCGCCTGTTCATTCGCGGTACACGCGGTGTTACGCGAGCTTGAACTTCCTTTTGAACTGAAAAAAGTGGAGATCGCCAAAGGTGCGACACGCAGCAAAGCGTTTCTTGAGTTTAATCCCCGAGGCCGTGTGCCTGTTTTGAGCAATGGCGACTGGCGTCTTACCGAGGCTGTCGCCATTCTCCTTTTTTTGGCCGAGCAAAAACCGGAGAGCCATTTGTTGCCAAAAGACACCCTGGATCGGGCGCGCGTTTTCGAGTGGCTGAGTTTTATATCCTCCACGCTACATCCACAGTATTGGGGCCTGTGGCGCCCGAATCGACTGACATCAGACAAGACTGCGTACAGCGAGCTCGAGTACACCAGCGAGCAACGGTTGATGCATCAGCACCGCAACATCGATGCGTACCTCGCAGAGCGCGAGTTTCTCGCAGGCGATCGTCTCAGCCTGGCTGATTTCTATTTGTTTGTATTTGGTCGCTGGGCCCGCGTACTGCCGGAACAGGCGAGCACTTTGCCAAACTTCAGGCGATATCTGGAACGGCTGAGCGACATCGAGTCCATACGCACCGCATTCCAGATCGAAGGGCTGGAGCCCTTTATCGAACCCGCCATCGAATCAGCAAGTGAACCGGATGCTATTTCTGCGTAAATACGTTTAGCTTGTTGCCGTCGACGTCGCGGAAATAACCGGCGTAAAAACCTTCGAAACGCTGCCCGGGCGGACCCTCATCGCTGCCACCCATTTCCATGGCTTTTTTGTATACGGCATCCACTTTGTCTCTTGAATCCACAACCAGCGCAACCATGACACCATTGCCCACGCTCGCTGCATTTTTGTCATACGGCTGCGTGACAGACATCGCCGCCTGGTCCTCACCTGTGGTCCAGGCGCAAAACGTCTCTTCATCCATCATCCGCTTCGCGCCCATCACACCAAGCACAGCATCATAGAATACCTTGGCTTTTTCCAGGTCATTGGTACCCAGAGTTACGTATCCAATCATGGGATACCCCTTGTTATTTCGTTATTGGAGGTAAATATTCGCGAGTTCAATATGAATTTCATCGAAATCAGCATCGGTCATATTGGCGATGATCGCGATGATAAAACCCGACTCCGGCTGAATACCAAACCAGGTGGTGCCACCCACTGAACCACCGGTATGAAATACCCAGCGCCGGTCCTCATCATCCGTTTCGATCTGCCAGCCGAGGCCATAACCGGTGTCTTTGCCCTTGGCGGTTTTTTGTGACGTCCAGAACAGATCAACTGTTTCAGGTTTCAATATAGTTGCCAACTGCCAGGCCTGACCAAGCCTGACCAGGTCTTCGCTGGTTGAAAGAAACCCGCCGCTCGCCCACTTGTAGCTGTTATCTACATCAGGTGCCTTGCGCATCTTGAACAGACGCACCTCGTAATAGTCCGTTTTGTTCAATATATCCATGGTGACATCATCTGGCAGGGTGTCATTCATGCCAACGGGCTCAAAAACATTCTCCGCCATGTATGACAAATACCCCGTATCGGCCGCGCCC
>CBDUSC010000098.1:0-6546 GCA_965369735.1 uncultured bacterium | reverse complement strand
GGTTATATGTGCCGCGCTCCAAAACCAACAAGGAATCCTCATGCATAGATACGGCATACCGTTTGCCCAATTGTTCACTTTTTTTGCGATATTCCTGGTATCGCTGGCAGCAATCAGCAACGAAGAGGGTGCTGACACCCTGGTATATGTTCGTGCCGGTGCGTTGATTGATGTTCAATCGGGTGTACTGCGCCGGAATCAGGTCATTTCGATCCGCGGGGACCGTATAGAGCACGTTGGCGATGCCGATGATTTCAGTATTGAACAGAACGCAGTAGTAATCGATCTTGGAGATTCATATGTTCTGCCGGGTCTCATCGATATGCATGACCACCTGACTTTTGATCATCGATACCATGGCTACAAGGGTTTGCAGTTTTCGGTACCACGGGAAACCCTGTTTGGCGTAACCAACGCGCGCAAAACCCTCAATGCCGGGTTTACCACCGTTCGTAATGTGGGGGCCAGCGGCTATTCAGACGTCGCGTTGCGCGATGCCATCAACGATGGCGAAATCGATGGTCCGCGTCTGCGCGTATCGGGCCCGGCTTTGGGTATTACAGGTGGCCATTGTGACAACAACCTGTTGCCATCCGAGTACGATGCCCGCTCAGATGGAGTTGCAGACGGACCCTGGGCCATTCGGGCCAGGGTTCGCGAAAACATCAAGTACGGGTCCGATCTGATCAAGTTTTGCGCCACGGGTGGTGTGCTGTCCAAAGGTGACAGCGTGGGTGGTCAACAATACACGCTGGAAGAAATGACAGCGCTGGTAGATGAAGCTCATATGCATGAGCGCAAGGTCGCGGCGCACGCGCATGGTGCCGAGGGTATCAAGACAGCGATCACGGCAGGTGTGGATTCAATTGAGCACGCCAGCCTTATCGATGACGAAGGAATCAGGCTTGCAAAAAAGCACGGCACCTACCTGGTAATGGACGTCTACAACGACACCTTTATCCTGGAATATGGCGCCTCCGTCGGGATGCTGGAGGAGTCGCTGGAGAAGGAACGCATGATCGGTCAGGCGCAGCGCGACAATCACAAAAAGGCATTTGAAGCAGGCGTCAAAATGGCCTTTGGCAGCGATGGTGCGGTATACCCGCATGGCGATAACGGCAAGCAGTTTGCCTACATGGTGGAGTACGGTATGTCACCAATGCAGGCCTTGCAGGCAGCAACGGTTAGCGCTGCGGATTTGATTGGCTGGCCAAAAGATGTAGGCGCGATTGCCCCTGGGTTTTTTGCTGACATCATCGCGGTGGATCTCAACCCGTTGGATGACATATCGGTAATGGATAACGTCAGCTTTGTCATGAAGGGCGGCAAAGTCTACAAACAATAAGACGGTGCCGGTCGTCAGTCTTCCAGCGGCAGATCGGCTGATTTCCAACCGTCACCCGCGGGGTAGCCGTGCATATGGTGACCTTCGAAACCGCCGGGGAATACATAGACTTCGTCAAAGCCCTTTTTCTCTTGCAATTCCCATGCAGCATGCGTTGCGCGCATACCGTGTGAGCATAAAATGACCAGAGTTGTATCTTTGCCGAATTCCTCGCTGACAACATCAAGAAATCTGTCGTTTTGTTTTCGATTGCGCTTGTTCAGCGAGTAGGGGTGCAATACCGAATCCGGTGCATGGCCATCGCGTCGGTACTCTTTTTCCGTACGCACATCCAGGACAGTGAACTCTTTGCCCGTCGCTATCCATTTATGCATGGTTTTTGCATCGGCGACTTTGACCTTTCCATAGAAGTCATCGGGTAAGTCTTCGTCACCAGCGACCAGACTTATGGGCGCAAGCAATAATCCAAGCAGCAAAAAAGAAAAACAGCTGATCAAACGCGCGGTCATCATGGGCTCCGGAGATTCGTTTATGGATTGCTGACTACACTATTATGCAGGATGGTTTGCCGATCTGGAGGTCACTGGCAGAAAATGTGGGGCAATTGTCAATTATAGATAAATAACAAAACGCTTTTTATTACAATGAGTTATACCAATCCAGCATGCGTTTTCGCTGGCTGGTGTCCGGCAACAGCCCGGTGGCCGCGCCCAGGTTGTCTTCCAGGTGATGCACTTTGGAGGTGGCCGGGATGATGCAGGTCACCGCGGGGTTTGAAAGGATATATTTCAGGAATATTTGCCCAAAGCTGTTGCAGTCGATTTCTGCTGCCCAGCCGGGTAAATCCATACCGCGCGTACGCCGGAACAGTGCACCGGTCGCATAAGGCCGATTCACCAGAACTGCAACACCGCGATCCTGTGCCGCTGGTAACAAGGAACGTTCTGCATTGCCCGCGCTCATGTTGTAATTGACCTGCACAAAATCGATTTTTTCCTTTTGAATAATGCGTTCCAGATCATCATGCGAACCGGAGACATAGTGAGTGATACCGATATACCGGATATCGCCGTTTTCCTTCAGCTCGCGCAAGGTATTCAGTTGTGTCTTCCAGTCAACCAGGTTGTGTATCTGGTAAAGATCGATTGGTTTCTTTTTTAAATAAGCGCTGGACTGAGCAATCTGGTTGCGTCCATCTGCTTCGCCGCGGGTCCAGACTTTTGTCGCAACAAATAAATCATTCAGTACCCCCAGCTCCAAGGCAATCACACCAATCGCACGCTCAGCCTCGCCATACATGGGTGATGTGTCGATCAACTCGCCACCGAGCTCGACAAATCGCTTTAGAACCGCCGCAGACGCTTCCCGTTGCGCCAGCGAAAAAGTCTGCCAGGTACCCAGACCGATTGCGGGGACCGTTTCGCCGGTGGAGGGGATTGATCTGCGAATCATGGATCCATCCTGCGCAGACAACAGCTTTGGCGCAATCGTTGAACTGACGGACAATGCCAGAAGTGTCTTGAGCAGGCTGCGGCGGCTGATGTTTGACGTGTTTTGCGCCATCTATCTGATGTCGGCCTCAGCCGTCGCTATCAGTTGTGCGACTCGAGGTTCTAAAGTCAGGAATTTCCAGCGCGGGTCATATTTGAGTTGTGCAAGGGAGATCCCGTAGGGTTTGCCGTAAAGATCGACAATGTCATCGACTGCGCGATCGATATCGCCAATGTGACCATAAACCCGGGCGCAGTAACCGGCGATCCACCGGCCATGTACCGCATCCTTGTCGCGCGGCAATATTTCCTGCGCGCGATCACAGCTCGCGCGTGCCGCGTCGCTGTTTCCGAGCAGTGCTTCAGCCATTGCCCGGTACGCGTGAGGCCAGGCATAGTTGTCTGCATATTGTTTTGCGGTTTCGGCACGCAGGATGTCTGCTGCGTTTTCCAGCATCGCGGTAGATTCGCCTTTCATGCCCGCAAGCCGCAAGGCGCTGCCTGCCCAGATCTCGCTTGAGCCAGGGGTTGTAAGATCAAAAGCTCGTGGTGGCGTCATCACAATTTCGGCGGCTTTTTTGTATTCGCCGGCGTAAATTGCGGTGTCGTACTGCCCCCATATGTTTTCAAAATCCGACATATCAATATTGACGGATAGCACTTGTTTGGCACGCTCTACATCCCCGCTGGACCACAAATAAATTGATGCCCGGGAACCAGCGATATTGGCATTACCCGGAAAACGTTCGTGCAACTCGTCGGCTACTCGAAATGCGTAGTCCCAGTCGTAACTGTCTTTCGCCGTGTTCAGCCATTCTTCTGCAATGCGTCGATCCGTGGGAGCCAGCCTCGAGGCTTTTTCAAACATTGAATTCGCATCATCCCAGCGATCAAGCCGTCGCAGGGTTAGACCCATGTTGTACAGCAGTTCGGAATCGTTTGGTGTTTGTTGGTAAACGACCTCCAGTTGTTCCAGTGCTCTCGTGTAATCGTATGCGCTTCGGTAATAGTATTCTGCGAGCACAGTACGTGCCTTCAATGAGTCCGGATCCAGCTCAAAGGCCCGGTCGATTGCCGATTTCATTCGGGTCAGCCGCTCCGGGCTACGGTCGTATACAAACCAGTACACGTCGCCATGGATATCCGCCTGCAGGATCCAGGCATCCGTAAAATAAGGGTCTATTTCAGTCGCCTGTGCAGCGATAATTTGGGCTTCATCCAGCTTCGCGCCGTTTAAACCGGCTCGTCTCATCAGTTCCCGTGCGGTGACATACAAATCATACGCTGCAATATTGGTAGTCTGTGCGCGCAACTGTGCCGTATCGCCATCGCTTAGTTCGCCCTTGAGCGCGGCGGCAATTTTTTGTGCGACCTCTGTCTGAATCTGAAAAATATCGGTGAGATCGCGATCATAGTTCTCGGCCCAGAGATGGCTGTCGGTTGTCGCATCGATCAACTGTGCAGTTACCCGAACCCGGTCGCCGGCGCGCCTGACGCTACCCTCGACGACATGCGTGATACCCAGTTCTTCGGCAATCGTGGCCGTGGTGACTTGCCGGTCTGCATACTGCAGAACTGAGGTACGCGAAATAATCCGGATATCCTGGATGCGCGATAAATAGGTCAGGATATCTTCGTGTACACCTGCGGCAAAGAATTTGTTCTCATCGCTGGGGCTGAGATTGTGGAACGGTAAGACTGCAACAGAGATGTCTGCTATGCCTGCGGGAGTGTTGTCCCGGCTGATATCACCATCGCCCGAGATATTCAGATAAACCGAGACCGATAGCGCAGCAACCAGTGCTGTGATGATCAGCGTATTGAGTCTGCGACCGGTTTGCGGCGCAATCGATTGCTCGGGAGGAACATCCACCGTCTTGCGCATGCCATCCGGTGTCAGTTCAAATGCCCAGGCGATGATGAGCGCCAGGGGAAAACCCAGGATCAGGAAAAATGTGAATACCTGCATGACCCATTCCGGAGCCCTGAAGGTAGGCAGCACCACAGAGGAAACTTCGATCAGCAGCCAGGCGGTAATGACATAGGCAACGCCGATCCTGAAGACATTCCGGCGTTTGAGTTCCCTGAGAATGTTGTTGATTGCGCCCAGAACAAAGCCCCCTGATGGTTTTCAAGGGCATTGTAGCGCAATCCATTGACGGCGCCCGGCAACAAGGGAGGGTATGGTGTGCCGGGCGCCGATCGTCTTTAACGAACTTTGATACTCCGCCTCAGCAACAATGCGAATAACAACAACAACCAGAGCGGGTCAGTGGTGCCACCGCCACCGCCACCGGTGGGCGCAGCACCGGTGCTCTGGCCAACGATCTGGACGGTGAAGTTGCTATCGGTACCACCGGTATCACCCGCGGTACCTACCGAGTCTTCATACCCGGTCCAGTGACCATTGGCGAAATCAACCGGTGTTGCTGGTTCAGCATCGATGATCTGGCTGGACAGGTCACTTAGCTGGAGCCAGAACGCCGCGCTGATGCCGCCGGCGCCGGTAACGATCGTGGAGGGTATTGCGAATGACATCTGGATAGTGTCATTCACGTAACGGCCATAACCTGATGGTGCGCCCTGGGAACCTCCTTGCCAGCTGCCGACAATGAATGCCGGTGCAACGGTGAATGGCACCCCGTTGCTATCTGTTCCCGTCAACCTCGGTGTTACGGTTGTGTTGGCGAACGCGGACTGACCGGGGTATTCGGCGGCTCCAGCCGCACCTTCAAAGCGCATGGGCTTGTTGAAGTTTATCCATCCGGTGTATGACTGGCCCGGCGTCAGTGATGCGCTTTGGCTGGTTGTTACCGTGCGCTGACCATTGGCCTGGATATCCCAGCGGCTGGAATAAACCTCAGCGCCGGTGTTATCGAAAAACTTAAGCTCCTGGAGATGCGGCGGTCCCAGCATGTGGAAGATCGTCACGATATAGGCCAGGGCGTTTTCGTTTCTTGTCCGGGCGATTTCGGAGTCAGGGAGTATGAAGCCGTCATGTGATACGCCATTGCCGCCATAGTAGGCCCCCGCGGATGGCAGCCCTGGAAACCCGTTTGGTGGTTCAATTTCCAGCGTCCAGGCAGGTATTTCATACTCAAAGGCAAAAAACGTAGCAGTAGTACTAATATCTTGACCAGGTGTCTGTGAAATTACCGGGAAGTACGCGGGTTGTCCGAACGTGGTTGTGGATGCGCTGGCAATATTTGCCAATCTGGTAGAAATTGTATTGCGTCGGCCGTTGTTGGTTATGGGTACAAAATACACGCGGCTGAACGAGTGTGAATCAATGTAAAGCCGTAACCTGTTTTCCGGACCCAACGCAGCGGCAGCCTGCAATGCCTGAATTTCCGGTTCTGACGCCGGCGCAGGTCCGCGATACACAATCGATTCAGGATCGGGTGAGTTACCTGGACCGTCAAAAAACCACTTGTTGTTGCGGTTGAGATCGACACCGTTGAGCCGATCGGCCTCGGAATTCAGGTCTTCGTCGGTGTCGAGCAGATTCTTGCGCCGCTGGCGTCCATCACGCGGTGAGTCAAACTCCTCCGGGAAAAAGGTGATCGGTGTGCCGGGCGGGGTGGGTGTGGTTTGGGTCGGAAAGCGTTGTGTCTGCAGGAAACCATCCGGATTGGATATTGGCAATATGATGACTTTTGAGTTCTCCAGTATGTACTGAACAATACCGTTGTCATTTTTCCGCTCAACGAG
>CBDUSC010000097.1:0-6547 GCA_965369735.1 uncultured bacterium | reverse complement strand
GTAGCGAGGAACCGCCGATGTGAGCGGAGCCAGGGATGGCGCAGCGAACTTTAGCGAACTGCAATAATGTGCTTGCAGACGCTGGTTGTTCCCATTCAAAAATGAGCGATCCGGCCGAGAAAACTGGGGGGCGAGAGTAGCCGGACCGCTCCTGGTGACAGTGTCAGTCGTATCAGGCGACCTTCAGCGTTTCATCGCCGGCCGACCAGTTGCAGGCGCACAATCCACCGGTTTGCAGGGCATCGAGTACCCGCAAAACTTCTTCGGGATTTCGGCCGACATTGAGATCGGTTACGTATACAAAACGGATGATGCCATCGGGATCAACAATAAAAGTTGCCCGCTGTGCAACACCCTCTGCCTCATCGAGAATCCCAAGAGCGCTCGTGAGCTCGCGTTTGATATCGGAAAGCATCGGGAACGGGAGGTCCTTCAACTCTTCTTTTTCACTTCGCCATGCGAGGTGTACAAACTCCGAATCGGTGCTGACACCCAGCACCTGTGCATCACGATTGGCAAAATCCTGGTTGAGGCTGCCAAACGCCGCAATCTCGGTTGGACAGACAAAGGTGAAATCCTTGGGCCAGAAAAACACGACTTTCCACTTGTCAGACAAACACTTGGTATCAAATTTTTTAAATGCGGTGGAGATATCGCTGGACACGACGCCAGTCAACGAGAACTCCGGAAAACGATCACCCATCCCTATCATTTATTTGCTCCATCAGATGTTGGTTACTTTCTATGGACACAGCATGCCAATATTGCTTTAATTACTCCAATCGATTGTTTTTATTAATACGATAGTTTTTCTCTATGATTACACTACGCACCCTGCGCTACCTGGTAGAACTGGCCGACCAGGGCCATTTTGGCAAAGCCGCACAGGCCTGCTTTGTCAGCCAACCGACGCTCAGCGCGCAGATCATGAAGCTTGAAAAGCAGCTGGGTGTGCAGCTGGTCGAGCGTGATCGAAAAAAGGTACGGCTGACCGATATCGGGGTTGAAGTCGTCAGCCGGGCGCGGCGCTTGCTGATCGAGGCAGATGAGATTGTCGAGCTTGCCCGTGCACACCAGGACCCGATGAGTGGCCGGCTGCGACTGGGTCTGATACCAACCATCGGCCCCTATCTGCTACCGCATGTGGTACCGCTGATCAAAAAGCGCTACCCGGATCTCAGACTGATGCTGTTCGAGTACCAGACCCATGAGCAGTTGAGGCACCTGCATGCCGGCGATATCGATGCGGCAGTGCTGGCGTTACCCATCGATCTGCACGGTCTGCAGTCACAGCTTTTATACAAGGAGCCTTTTTTTGCTGCCGTACCAACCGGGTCATCCCTGGCCGGTGCCAGCTCGCTGAGTGTTTCCAGCCTCGCTGATCAGCCATTGCTGTTGCTTGAGGATGGTCACTGTCTGCGCGACCAGGCACTGGAGGTATGTTCGCAGGTCCATATCCAGGAGTCGCAGGAATTTCGCGCGACCAGCCTGGAGACTCTGCGGCAAATGGTGGCTGCGGGCGCGGGCATGACCCTGATGCCCGAACTCGCGCTACGCAAACCCGCGTCATCAGCAGGCTTTGTATCGATTCCGTTTACCCGCCCGCCGCCGCATCGCGATGTTGCGGTTGTCTGGCGCGATAGCAGCGCGCGATCCGAAACGATACGCAATATTGGGGATATTATTGCCGCCAAGGTGCAAAAACTTTTGGCTCAGGATTGATGTTTCATTACGCAGCGGGTGATGCGGCTACAGATTACCTCTGCGCAAAGTATTGACCGGCGCATGATTGACAACAGACCGCGTTGCCAGGGTGCCGCTCAATCCAATCAGCACCGTGCCGACCAATATTCCTGTCAGCCAAAGACCGGGGTTGAACCTGAAGCTCAGCTCGAACAATTGCGTCGCAATCAGGTACCCAAGCGCGCTGGCACCAATTGCAGCCAGCACACCAGCAAGCAGACCAAGCACTGAGAACTCTGCAACGACCCCCAGAAAAACAGCCCGTCTTTTCGCGCCAAGTGTTCGTAATACCGCGCTTTCGAACTTGCGCTCGTCACGTGTCGACTGGATTGCGGCAAACAAGACGGTCAGGCCCGCAAACAAAGTAAACAGAAATACGAATTGCACCGCCATGGTCGCTTGCTCGATGACATTGCGAACCTGCGACAGGATGGCATCCATATCGATAACCGAGACACTTGGAAACCGCCGCACAAAGTCGCGGAATACCGTGCGATTTCCCGGATCGAGATACAGGCTGGTAACCAGCGTACCGGCTGTTTCATCCAGCGAGCCTGGCGAAAAAACCATAAAAAAGTTGGGCTTGAACGAGTCCCATTGCACGGTGCGCAAGCTGGTCACCGGCACCACCAGTTCTTCTCCCGCGATATCAAGTGTCAGCCTGTCCCCAGGTTTCAAACCGACCGACTGCGCAAACTCTTCTTCCACTGATACCTGTGGCGCTGCATTTTCACCCCACCACTGGCCATCGATCACCTGGTTGTCATCCTGCAGATCCAATGCCCATGTCAGGTTCTGCTCCCGTGTTGCAAACCGCCGGCCCTGCCCCGTGTCGTATTCGCGGTCCTCCACCGCCACATCATTGACGGCCGCCAGGCGCGCACGCACAAGCGGCACCAGGCGCGGTGCTTCCAGGTTGTTTTCGGCAAAAAATTCCCTGATCGAGTCCTGATCGGCTGGTTGTATATTGATCAGAAAATTATTGGGGAACTGATCGGGCAGGCTGTTACGCCACTCGGCCAGCAAATCGTCACGCACAAAAGTCAGCAATAGCAAAACCATCAAGCCCGATCCGAATGCAACCAGTTGCACAATGCTCTCGCGGCCACGTCGCGCGATGTTTGCAAGACCATAACGCCATGAAACCCCGACCCGGCCACGCAGGCGTGCGAGCAGCCGCACCAGCACCCAGCCGAAAAAAGCCTGCACACAAATCGTTACCAGCAAACCACCCGCAACATACAGCACCAGCAACGGGTCACGAACCAGCGCATACAGCATCAGCAGCACGGTAGATCCGGCCAGCGCGTAAACCAGGGTGTATCGCAGCGGCGGCGGTTCCAGGTTACGCCGCAGCACACGCGCCGGCGGCACCTTGCGCAGGCGAGCCAGGGGCGGCAGCGCAAAACCGGCCAGCACCACCAGCGCAGCAGCAATACCCAGCGCACCCGCATACCACTCGGCCGGGGGCAACACGCCACCCTTGATCCAGTCGCGAATAAAAAAAACAAATCCCTGTTGCGCGATATAACCCAGACCTGAGCCAATCACCCCCGCAATCATCGCGATGATCAATAGCTGGAATACGACGACCTTGAATACAAACGACTGCTGCGCACCCATGCTTTTCATCAGCGCAACCGTGTCCAGGTGGCGGGTTGCAAACTGACGCGCGGCCATCGCCACTGCCACGGATGCCAGCAATGTACTGATCAGGGCCGACAACCCGAGAAATCGCTTCGAGCGCTCGACCGCATTACGAATCTGCGGGCTGGTATCGTCAATATCGCGCAGGCTTTGTAAATCGCTCAACCCTGGCTCCAACACCGCACGATATGCACCGATATCCGTGGCAGATCCGGCAAACAACAAATTGTGTGTCACCCGGCTGGATTCCTGGACCAGCTCTGTTGCCGGTATGTCCTCGATATTCATCAACAAAGTGGGCGCAAGATTCAGAAATTGCCAACCCTGGTCGGGCCGATAGTCCAGGGCCTGCGATACACGCAAATGGCTTGCACCGACATCCAGCACCGTGCCGACATCCGCGCCAATCCGGGCGAGCAATCGATGATCCACCCAGACCTCTCCCCTGGCGGGTGTTCCATCGGTAACCCTCGGTGTGCCGAAGGCAGCATCGGATACCCGCATGCGGCCACGCAGAGGATATTCCGGGCTCACCGCACGTATTGCCGCGAGGCTGGATTCCTCACCCGAATAAACGACGCTGGGAAAAGTGAGAACCCGGGCGGTGGCCAACCCGGCATCTTGTGCCTCCTGCTCCAACCGATCGTCGATTGGTTGTGCCGAGCGAACCAGGAGATCGGCGGCAAGGACTTCGGATGCCTGCGCATCGACTGCCTGGTCAACCCGGCTGATCAGAAAACCAACAGCCGACATGGCGGTCACCGAGATCAGCAGTGCCAGCAACAAGACCGCAAGCTCCCCCGACCGCCACTCTCGCCGGAGCATCCGGATGGCATGCAGCAAAGCGTTCATGATTCCGTTCCGTTTTCCAGACGACCGGCATCGATATTGAGCACGCGGTCGCATCGTGATGCCAGCGCCGTATCATGCGTGACAAGCATCAGCGTCGTGCCTGCCTCACGGTTCAACTCGAAAAGCAGATCAATGATATTGGCGCCGGTGCGCGTATCGAGATTGCCGGTGGGTTCATCGGCAAACAACACGCTGGGCCGGGTGACAAACGCGCGCGCGATGGCGACACGCTGCTTTTCACCACCGGATAACTGCCGCGGGTAATGCAACTGGCGCGGCTCGAGACCGACCTTTTTCATCACTTCGTGCGCCAGGGTCTCAGCCTCCCTGACACGCGCCAGCTCCAGGGGCAGCATGACATTTTCAATGGCCGTCAATGACGGGATCAGGTGAAAGGACTGAAAAACAAAACCGACCTGTTGCGCCCGAAGCTCGGCACGGCCATCTTCATCCAGCGTCGTCAATTCCGTGCCATTCAGCCATACCTTGCCACGGCTGGGCTCATCGAGCCCGGCCAGCAGCGCGAGCAGCGTCGACTTGCCAGCCCCGGACGGGCCGGCGATCGCCACCGATTCACCGCGTTTGACACTCAGACTGGCCTCATCAAGGATGGTCAGCAATCCTTCCGGGCTGGTAACCTCTTTGGTGAGTCCACTGGCTGCGAGTACCACGTTGTTATTCAGATCATCCATTCAAATCCTTGTTCTGCTGTTTTGCTCATTATGCTGGTCGTTACTGCCCGCCGCTGCCGAGCCTGTCATCCTGGTCATGGGCGACAGCCTCAGCGCCGGTTTTGGGCTGGAACCCGGCGAGTCCTGGGTATCCCTGCTGGACAAGCAGCTTGCCGATCAAGACTACGGCTACCGGGCAGTCAACGCCAGTATCAGCGGTGAAACCACCAGCGGTGGTCTGACGCGTATTGCGCGCGCGCTGAAACTTCACAAACCGGGAATCGTCATTATTGAATTGGGCGGCAACGACGGTTTGCGCGGCATACCCACCAGCCAGATGCAGCAAAACCTCGCAGCCATGATCGATGCGAGCACCAAAGCAGGCGCCAGGGTGTTGCTGGTCGGAATCAGAATTCCATCCAACTATGGCCAGAATTACACAGAAAAGTTTCGCGCAGTGTACCCGGCGCTGGCCGAGGAATATGGGGTACCACTGATACCGTTCTTGCTGGAGGATATCGCGATGAACTCCGGCATGATGCAGGCCGACGGGATTCACCCCAATGCCCGGGCGCAACCCCTGATGCTGGAGCTGGTCTGGGAGCATCTTGAACCGTTGACGCACAAACAGGCCCACCACCCTGAATCGGCAGACGCGGGCTAGCCTGTACTGCCAGCATATTGCCCCGGCCTCACGGTTGCCGCGGCGCAGTACCGATGCTATACAGGCACATTCGTGGGCAACAAGGGTCTGGATCTTGGAAAAAATCTGGCTAAAAAGCTATCCCGAGGGCGTACCTGAGTATGTCGATCCGGACTCCTATTCATCTCTGAAAGAGGTTATCGAGTTCTGCTGTAACGAGTACGCGGACCGGCCTGCCTATACAAATTTTGGCAAAAGCATTACTTTTTCCGATCTGGATCGAATGAGCCGGAAGTTCGGCGCCTTTCTGCAGCATGAGGTTGGCCTCAACAAAGGTGACCGGGTCGCATTGATGATGCCCAATATCATGCAGTACCCGGTGTGTCTGTCTGGCGTGCTGCGCGCTGGTTTTACTGCGGTCAATGTCAATCCGCTGTATACGGCCAGAGAACTCAAACACCAGCTCAATGACTCCGGTGCGACAGCTATTGTCATCGTCGAGAACTTTTGCTGCACACTGCAAAAAGTCATCGAAGATACCGCCATAAAAACCGTAGTCACCACCCAGATCGGTGACCTGCTTGGCGCTCCAAAAGCCCAGGTTATGAATTTTGTGCTGCGCAATATCAAAAAAATGGTACCGCCGTGGAAAATCGACGGGACCATGACACTGATGAGCGCGATGCAAGCCGGCGCCGATCATGAACTTACCGATGTCTCGCTAAACCACGATGATATTGCCTTTTTGCAATACACCGGCGGGACCACGGGCGTCGCAAAAGGCGCGGTCCTCACACACGGCAACATGGTGTCCAATGTATTACAGGCGGGTGCCTGGATGGGATCGGCCACCGATGCGGGCCCCCAGATCGTCATCACCGCGCTTCCGCTTTATCACATATTCTCTCTGTTGGCGAACTGCCTGACGTTCATGTTGCTGGGCGGCAATAACATCCTCATAACCAATCCGCGCGACGTACCTGCATTTGTG
>CBDUSC010000096.1:0-6581 GCA_965369735.1 uncultured bacterium | reverse complement strand
AAGCTCGGGCAAGCGCACCTATATGCATATGGGAACTGGCGGGATCGGCCTCGGTATTGGCGCACAAAAATACCAGGTTGTGTTTTTTTTCCAGACCGCGAATGTATTTAACTCTTTTGTAGAAAAAGGCTGGGAAGCAGATGCCGGTGCCAGCGCAGTTGCGGGTCCGCATGGAGCCAATGCCGAAGCTACATTTGTCAATGGTAAAGCGTATTACATGCTGACCGAAGGCGGACTGATGCTGAGTGCCGATATCGCCGGCACCAAGTACTGGAAAAGCAAAAAGCTGAATTGATCAAGGCCAAAAAAATGCTGCCGGTCATGTTACCGGCAGCGCTTTTTTATTGATTGATGTCGCAAAAACAATAGAAATAAGTTGCCATCGGGTCGTTAAAACGAGCCAGCCGGATAGCTTCAGCTTGCAACGCCTTCATGGTTTTTTCGACTATGGTGTCGCGGGTCACCTGAATTTCAGTGACCCCCGAAAAAGCCTTTGCCTTTCCAAACATTGCCAGTGCCAGGGCTTCCGAAAAATCGAGTTCTTTTTCAATGTAGGAAACGGAATAGTCATCTGCGATATCGGCCAGTGCCGCTGTCGATTCTATCGCTTCGTTGAGACCACCCATGTAATCGATCAGACCCAGCTCTTGCGCGTCCGCCCCGCTCCATACGCGTCCCTGCGAAATTTCATCGATTTCTTCAACACTGCGACCACGGTTTGCCGCAACATGTCCGATAAATTTTTGATAGGTGTTGTCGATACTCAGCTCGAGCAGTTCCCGGGCATCCTTGCCAAGACCTTTGTCCAGCCTGAACTGACCGGACAAACCGGTAGTTCCAAAACCATCCACATTCACGCCAAGCCACCCCAGTGCGCGCGGGTATGTAGGCAATATCGCTGTTACGCCAATTGAACCTGTAATCGTTGTCGGCCTCGCCCAGATCTCATCTGCCAGCATGGATATCCAGTAACCCCCGGATGCTGCCACGCTGCTCATCGAAACCACCAGCTTTTTGCCGCTGGCTTTTAGGCGCAGCAATTCATCATAAATAACCTCGGAAGCAAAGGTGCTGCCACCCGGGGAATCGACCCGCAACACGACCGCCTTCACCGAGTCGTCTTTGCGTGCAATACGGATCAGGCTTGCCAGGCTGTCACCACCAATCGTACCCGGCGGGTGATCACCATCGAGTATCTCTCCGGATGCCACGACAATCGCAATGCGGTTGTCACTGCCCTGGCCACTGGATCGCATTGCCTCGGTGGCCTGCAGGTAGTCGGAGTGGTGAATGCTTTTGTACCCCTGGTCCCTGGAGCTGCGGCCCGCAAGCGTGACCAATCGATCCTGAATCTGTGCGCGTGTCCACAACGCGTCGACAAAACCGGCGTCAAGTGCAAGCTGCGCCAAGTTGCCACCGTTATCGCGCAAATTCGGCACAAAGTTTTCCACATAGCTGTTTATGATATCCGCGTCCAGGTCACGCGCAGATGTGACACCGGCCTGATAGGCCTTCCATAAACTGTTCAACCAGACCACCGAACTCTCACGATCCGAATCCGACATATCGTTGCGCGAATACGTTTCGCCATACGACTTGTATTTACCAGCCGCAAACACATGCACATCAAGCTTCAGCTTATCCAGCGCTTTTTTCAGATACGTCCTGTAGTAACCATAGCCATCTATGTAAACAACGCCACCGGGATGCATATAGATCTCGTCCGCATGCGCTGCAAGGTAGTATTGGTGCTGCGAATAAAAGTCGCTGTATGCGACTACTGTTTTGCCGGATTCCCTGAACGAATCGATCGCATCGCCCAGCGCTTCGAGTTTGCTAAGACCCCCACCCCGCATACCACGCAGATCCAGAACCATGGAATTGATGCGTGGATCAGATTTTGCTGTTTTCATTGCATCGATCAGGTCGCGCAGCACCGTCTGCGGGTCATCTTCCCCGCGGAATTCGGATACTGCACGATCGACCGGGCTGCCTGCCAATTGTTCGACAATGTTGCCGCGCGGCGCCAGCAGCAGCGCACCGGAACCCGGCACAATGGGAATGTCGTGCGAAAAAATGACAAGCAGCAGCAAAAATACAAACAGAAGAATCAGCAGATGCAGCGCGCGCCGCAGCCCATCCAGAACACTCCAGACAAACCGCATAACTTTGCCTGCGATATTAACCAGTGACATAGTCGACCTCGATCATCTTCATTGTCCCAGAAGTGCCAGCGAAAGTTGGGGGACAAAAGCAATGACTAGTACGGACAACAACAAAATAAGCAAAAATGGCAATGTGGCCATGTAAATTTGTGTAATCGATTTATCAAAACGATAGCTGGCGATGAAAAGATTCAGACCAATAGGCGGTGTCAGATAACCGAGCTGCATTGTCGCAAGGAAAATAATTCCCAGATGCACCGGGTGTACGCCATAGCTTTGCCCGATCGGCAATATCAGGGGTACAATCAGCACCAGTGCCGAGAATATATCCAGGATTGCGCCGAGAATCAGGAGAAAAATAATCAAAAGCACAAGAAAACTGAATTGACTGCTCACATATTGATTGATGACTCCAAGAATCTTCTGCGGCACGCCTTCATCGATCATATAAGTTGTCGATGCCAGCGATAAACCAAGAATAATCAGGATGCCACCAACCAAAATCATGGACTCGCGCATGATGCGCGGCATATCGGAAATCTTTATTTCGCGCAGGATAAATACATCGACGGTGATTACGTACAAAGCAGTTACTGCAGCCGCTTCGGACACCGCAAAGTAACCGCTGTAGATTCCGCCCAGCACCACAATCGGCAACGGAATTTCCCATTTTGCTTCGGCAATTGCCTGCCCGACTTCCGTCCAGGAAAACTGGTCGAACGGGATACGGATATCCCGGTTGACCCAGAAGCACCATGCCGACAGCATTACGATCATCAGGATTCCGGGAAAAAGCCCGGCGAGAAACAAGTCATCAATGGATATTTGTGCAACAACACCGTACAGGATCAGCGGCAATGACGGTGCGAACAGCAATCCAAGGCTGCCCGCAGATGTCACCAGCCCAAGATTGAAATTTTCCTTGTACCCGGCTTGCGCCAGCGCCGGGTACAACAAGGCGCCCAGCGCAATTATGGTGACGCCGCTTGCACCGGTAAATGCCGTAAAAAATGCACAGGCGGCAAGCGACACGATTGCAAGACCACCCGGCATCCAGCCCATCAGCGCCGACGTAAGCCTGACCAGCCGCCGGGGCGCGCCGCTTTCGCTCAAAAGATAACCGGCAAAGGTAAACAAGGGTATTGCCAGCAGTATCGGCATCTCTGCGATGCGGAAAATCTCAATAGGTACTACGGTCAGCGAGATCTCTGCGGTGTAATAACCCCACATGGCGCTGGCTGCGATGATGGCAAACAGCGGCGTACCAAGCAACGCCAGGACAAGCAGTATCAGACCGAAGACAATCATGTTTTGCCTACGCCACGAGCAATTTGACCGAACCCGTACAGTGCGAATACAAAATAGCGATAGGCAATAAGTGCAAAACCCACTGGCAATACGATCTGGAAAATCCAACCGGGCATATCACCCATGACCGTATCACCATACTCCAGGGACTCCCTGACAAAGGAATATGAAAACCACGCAAGCAACCAGCAAATGCCGCTTGTAAACAGATTTACAAGCAATCGTGTGAAAAGCCTGACTCTCGTGGATAAAAACCGGCTGAGAATATCGATACTGATGTGTCTGTTTTCGCGGCTGGCGGCAACTGCACCTGCCAGAGTGAGCCACAAAACGGTGATGCGCAGAAACTCATCTGCCCAAATCATGCCCGAATCGAGCACGTTGCGCATGAATATCTGTGTGGCCGCGAGCAGGATCAGCGTGCCGAGCAGGACAAACAGCACCGCCTGCTCCAACCATTGCCCAAGCCTGTCCAGTTTGTGCGACACGTATTTACTGGTTACCGGCTTTCACCGGTGACTGAAGCCGCCTGTTGTGCACGGAACTCACTGAGCAGATCGAGCACCGCCTGGTAGTTCTCCATGCTAAAAGCGTTTTTCACTTCGCTCATCCGGCGATTCGATTCGCCGACAATGCGATACCAGTCATTAACCTTTGCTGGATCCGGCTCGACGAACTCAAGACCCGCCGATTGCAATGCCAGCGCTGCTTTTTCGTCGTCTTGCCTGTTGACGACATTAAAATTGGCATATATGCGCTCGAGCACATCTGCGACGATAACCTGATCCTCCGCGTTCAATTTATCAAACGCCCGTTTTTCAATGCCCAGCGTCGCGGTCAAATATGTTATCGGTAACTTGGTGACATATTTGACTTTGGTGTGCCACTGAAAGACAACGGCTGCCACCGAGGAGCTGGCGACAATGTCTATCAGGCCGGTTTGCAAGCCCGTCATCACATCGGTGATCGGAAGAACCACCGGTGACAAACCCAGCGCTTCCATCGCAGCATTGCTGACAGCGTCGCCCTCGGGTACCCAGATCTTTTGCCCTTCCAGATCTTCCAGAGAGTGTACCGGAACATTGGACATCAGCATCGCGAAACCACCTTCCGCAAAACCAAATGTCTTGTAACCGGCGTCTTCCAGGCCTTGCTTGAATATCGGGTCCATGGTTTTACGCACATAGTCCACTTCATCCAGATCGCAGAACAAAAGCGGCAATGAATAAATCTGCAGATCGTCATAACGGCCGACGAAACCGCTGGCTATGAATGTCGCTCCATGTAGCTGGCCTACCCGTATTTTCCGCAAGACGCTTTTGTCGGAACCCATGACACCGCCACCGTAGAATTTTACGATGACGCGACCATCCGTGCGTTCCTTGATTTCTGCTGCACCGGCACGCATGTCGTTCATCCACTGCGAACCCTCCGGTGTCAGCGTTGCAATTTTGATTACCGCTGCCTGTGCCGGGGTTGCCATCAGTGTGGCGGTTGCAAGAAAAGCGATCAAAAGATGTTTCAGCATCTTGTTCTCCGGGTAGTATCAGAAATAGTCATCGGCGGTAGCCAACAAATCATGTGCATTGCGTTGAGCAATTATGTTGAACAGAGTCAGACCTTCTGCATTCGGATCAGCCTCTATTACTTGGGTCAGCAGGAGATCGTGAAGTTCCCTGTCATAAAGCATCCTGGCGTAACTTTTGGCATATTCAACCTTGGCCGTCAGATCCTTGCCGTCTGACAGCTCAATTGCCCTCTCAAAATGCACTTTGCCCTCATCGGGCTTGCCACCCAGTGCCGGCGGCCGGAGGGTTGCGAGAATCCCAAGATACAGGTGGATCGCACCGCGCTCGAAATCCGGATCGAGTTCATAAAGGCGGTTCATGGCGGATTCCGCCTTTGGCAACTCGGCCAAAGCATTCCAGTCATCGCTGTGCGCGCGAATATAGGCCAGCCAGCTTACCGAGTAAGCAAACAAAGCAGGTACGTCACCATCGTCCAGTTCCGTCATTGCCGCATCGTATTCATCAAAACCAAGCGCAGTGACGTTGCACGCGTCATTGTTCTCGGCGCACAACCCGCGCTGACCATAACTCCATGCGCGCTCGGTCAACCGTTTTGCACGATCCGCATCTTGGGTAAATACCGCGCCATACATCGCATAGAGTTTTGCCGCCGCCTGTAACATCCGGGAATTGTCCGGCGCTCCCTCGACAAAGCTGTCCATCATCAGCAGGTAAGCCGGTGCGCCATCGCGCACGGTTTCCGGATCGCTTTGATTGAGAATGGCGCTGGAAAGATTGTCGGCCATGCCACTGGTGGCCGAGGAAATGATGGACGCACAGCCAGTGAGCACCAGGCTGGTCACAAACAATATGACCATGGTGGTCATGGCCTCGCCAATTCTGCGGATCGGTTTCTTCGACATGGGCCGTATTATATTGGTGTTGCGGTAGTGGTTAAACCTACAAACCTGTTACAAAAAATGGCGGCACCCCGGAGGTGCCGCCATTTGTGCACTGAATGCTCAAAAAGACTGCCAATCGCCGAACCTTCAAAAAAAGGCGCGGCAGTGGATCAGATCTTTTCCTTGATTCTGGCCGCTTTACCGGTCAATTCCCGCAAATAGTAAAGCTTGGCGCGGCGTACGTCGCCCCGGCGCTTGACCTTGATATCAGCAATCGCCGGGCTATAGGTCTGGAACACCCGTTCCACGCCCTCGCCATGCGATATCTTGCGTACCGTAAAAGAGGAGTTCAGGCCCCGGTTGCGCTTTGCGATTACAACCCCTTCATAAGCCTGCAGGCGCTCGCGCTCGCCTTCCTTGACCTTGACCTGGACGACTACGGTATCACCGGGCGAAAACTCGGCAATTTCCCGTGTCATCTGTTCCTGTTCCAATTCCTGAATAATTTTGCTCATTGCTCGTATTCCGTAATGTATTCATCAAGCAGCCTGCGCTGCTCACTACTCAATTCCAGTTTGTCCAGCAGATCCGGGCGTCTTTGCCAGGTCCTGCCCAGTGCCTGCTTGGCTCTCCAGCGTTCCACCGCAGCGTGGTCACCGCTCAACAGTACGTTCGGTACCGCCTGCCCATCCAGTTCT
>CBDUSC010000095.1:0-6615 GCA_965369735.1 uncultured bacterium | reverse complement strand
CAGCTCTACTCCAATACCGGGGGCCAGGCATGTACGTCCGGTTTCTTCGGCCAGATATCGGATATGGCGCAGTACGGCAAGGTGGGCAAGGGCAAGCAAGAGGTTCGCAAGGAGATGGGTCTTATTGCAATGGCTCACCGCACGACCTACTTCCTGCAAAGTACGATTGCTTATCCCAATCACATGATCGAAGGCTTTGTCGAAGGGCTGATGTCGCGACGACCTGCGCTGTTTAATCTCTATACCTCGTGTCAACCAGAGCATGGTATTGGCGATGACATGGGTCACCACCAGGCAAAGCTTGCGGTGGAGTCACGTGCCTATCCACTTTTCAAGTACGACCCCGACCGCGGCGATACTGCCGCCGAGTGCTTTGATCTGGATGGAAATCCCGCGATCGACAAACTCTGGCCGGTGACAAAGATCAATTATGCTGAACGCGGACAGCAAAAAGAGATGGAACTGTCGACAACATTTGTCGACTTCGCGGTTACCGAGACGCGCTTCCGCAAGCATTTCCGTAAAGTGCCGCGCGACGCCTGGCATGAAAACATGATTCCCGTCAGCGAGTACCTCGAACTCGACGAGGATGAACGCGATGGAAATGTCCCGTACGTCTGGGCGCTCGACGCCAAACAGGAACTCAGTCGCCTCCTGGTCGCTGAACCGATGATCAAATCCGCAGAGGAACGGCGTGATTTCTGGATCATGCTAAGAGCGTTGGCGGACGCCGAGGAAACCGGGGCACAAAGCGATGAGCAACTGGAGTCGCGAATCCGGCAAGAGGTGGTACAAAAAATCACCTCAGGTCTGATGGGTTTTGTATCCGGTAATCAGGCGCTCGATCTCGCGACCGTGCTGGGTAGTACCGACGCCATTGCGGCGGCTCCGGTGCAAACTCCACCAGCTCCCGCAGCGGAAAAAGTGTCGCCAGCGGCTGCCGCGAAACCGGTTCTCGCGGCTGTGCCCGACGACTATATGGCGCCATGGTTGGATACCGAGGAGTGCACGGCCTGTGATGAGTGCATCATCATCAATCCGCAAATGTTTGAGTACAACGACGACAAAAAGGCGTTCATCAAGTCTGCAGACGCCGGACCGTACCGGGATCTGGTGAAGGCGGCCGAGAAATGCACCGCGGAGATTATTCACCCGGGTCTGCCCCGCGACAGAAGCGACAAAGACATAGGTAAATGGATAAAACGGGCGCAAAAATTCAATTGAGCATGGAAAAAGCGCTGTACGGAAAATGCTAATGCTGGACACGATGCGTAAGCAATCATTCAGGCACGGGATACATCCGCCCGAGCACAAGGACGAGACAAACCAACTCGCGATCCGGCGATTTCCTTTTGCGCCCGAACTAATCGTTCCTTTGAGCCAGCATCTCGGCAACCCCGCAATCTCGCTGGTTCGCGCAGGTCAGGAGGTGGTGCGTGGGCAGACGATCGCCGAACCCGACGGCTTTTTGTCCGTGGCCATGCACGCGCCGGCATCGGGTGTGGTCAAAAAGATTGCGCTTGCACCGAGTATCAACGGCACCATGGTACCGAGCGTCTATCTGCAGCCTCATCCAGCATCCTCGCAGGAGGTCGCGGATGGCGAGCCCTGCAATGTAGATACCGCCACGCCAGACGAGATCATTGCTGCGATTCAAAGAGCAGGCGTGGTAGGCCTGGGCGGTGCGGCATTTCCAACCCACGTAAAACTCAAGGTGCCGGATGACAAGTATCTCGACACACTGATCGTCAACGGTATCGAGTGCGAACCGTATTTGACAACCGATCATCGGGTGATGCTGGAACAGACCGCGGACATTTTCATGGGGCTGCGATATTTGTTGCGCGCGACCGGCGCCAGGCAGGGCATCATCGCAGTGGAAGCCAACAAGCGCGACGCGGTACAGGTCCTGCAGAAGGCCTGTCCCGAAGATTTGCCCATCAGCGTGCGTGTCTGCCCTGTCAAGTACCCGCAGGGCGCAGAAAAACTGGTCATAAAAGCGCTGCTTGATCGGGAAATTCCATCGGGCGGTCTCCCTATCGATGTACACGCGATTTGCGTCAACGTGGCGACCACCGCCGAGATCGGTCGCCTGTTGCCGCGAGGTCGCGGGATTCAGGAACGCGTCATTACAATCGGTGGTCCCGGTATTGAGCGCAAGGGAAACTATCGCATACCGATAGGAACGACCGTGCGCTTTGCGCTCGAGCAATCCGGTGCGGCCAAAAACCTGTCGCGTGTATTCCTGGGCGGGCCCATGATGGGAGCCGCGGTATCCAGCCTCGACATTCCCATAACCAAGGGAACATCGGGAATCACGGCGTTTACTGCGACTGAAACGGACCACGCGACAGGACACAAGACCGTTTATCCGTGTATTCATTGTGCACGCTGTGTCGAAGCCTGCCCGCTGTTCCTCAATCCTTCGTATCTGGGCTTGCTGGCGAAGGCTGAAGAATACGAACAGATGGCAGAAGAATATCACCTGATGGACTGTTTTGAATGCGGCGCCTGTTCCTATGTTTGCCCATCGCATATCCCGCTGGTCCAGTATTTCCGTCTCGCCAAAAAAATGGTCAGAAAACTGAGTGCGCCTGCATGAGCGAGCTGAAAAAATATCTCGAGATTGGTTCCTCTCCGCACATTGCAAGTGGCGCCAGCGTCGATGTGATCATGCGCAATGTCTTCATTGCGTTGTTGCCCGTCTGCGTTTTCGCCGTATACACCTTCGGTATCGTCGCGGTTCTGGTGCTCGCGGTTGCTACATTGAGCTGCGTCCTAACAGAGCACTTTCTGTGCAAGGTGACAGGGCAGAAAAGCACGATTGGAGACTGGTCCGTCGCGATCACCGGGCTGATATACGGCCTTACCCTGCCGCCGGGACTGCCATTATGGATGGCGGCAATTGGCGGAATCTTTGCTGTCGCCGTCGGCAAGTTTCTCTTCGGTGGGCTCGGTAGCAATGCTTTTAATCCAGCGCTGGTAGGGCGGGCATTTTTACAGGCGGCCTTCCCGCAAGCGATGACGTACTGGACGCCCTCCCTCGGTGATGCGCGCTTTAGCGAAATACCGTCATCGACTTTGGCGCTGCCTTTTGCACAACCTGTCTATGATGCCGTTACCACGGCGACGCCGCTGGCAGCGATGAAATTTGAGCAAACGATAGCCGAAACGGGTGATCTGCTCCTGGGTCTTACATCGGGCTCCGTCGGCGAGACTTGTGCCGTTCTTATTTTGCTGGGTGGCCTCTACCTGGTGGCCCGCAACATGATGAGCTGGCGTATCCCCGTATCGATATTTGTGGCCGTTGCGGTCATTAGCTGGGCATTCAACCTTGCCAGCCCCGGTTCGTATCCGCCGCCGGAGTTCATGCTTTTGTCGGGCGGGCTGATGCTGGGTGCCGTGTTCATGGCGACTGACATGGTGGCATCGCCCATTACGAATGCCGGTTGCTGGCTATACGGTTTTTTAATTGGCGCCCTGGTTGTGGTGATCCGGTTTTGGGGCGGCATGCCGGAAGGCGTCATGTACGCAATCCTGCTGGCCAATGCTGTCTCGCCACATATCGATCAACTGATAAGACCAAGAGTCTTCGGTACCCGGAGGGAGCAACAATGAATACACCGGCTCCGATTCAGCATCCACCGACATCGGCCTGGTCCATGTATCGCGCGATTGTCGGTATCGGTGCACTTTGCGCGCTCCTGATCGTTACGGTTTTTCAGACCACTGAAGCGCGTATCAAGGAAAACCAGGCGCGCGCATTGCGAATCGCTATTTCACAGGTATTGCCGGCGGCTGAATCCACCGTCTCGGTGGTGCTTGCCGAAGACGGAAGTTTACAAAAAGCCGCCAAGCCACCTGCTTTGCCGGTATTTCTTGGTTACGACGCCAGGAACGAACTGATCGGTGCAGCGATTACCGCTCAGGGTATGGGTTACCAGGACAATATCCGCGTGCTCTATTCCTATTCTTTCGAACAAGATGCAATCGTTGGCTTCAAGGTTCTCGAAAGCAAAGAGACGCCGGGTCTGGGTGACAGAGTAGAAAAGGAGCCGCATTTTATCGCCAACTTCGAGCGACTCGATGCAACGCTGGACGCTGAGGGAAATGCGCTGCTGAATCCAATCGTCACGGTCAAGCAGGGCAAAAAAACCGATGCCTGGCAAATCGATGGAATTACGGGCGCCACGATCACCTCGGTGGCAGTGGGCAAAATTCTGAATGACAGTGCGAATATCTGGGGGCCGGCGCTGGAACGCAACGCGGGTGCTTTCGCTGTCCGCGAACCACCGGTGGAGCCATAAATGGCACTGAAACAAGTCAGCACAACCGACGAGTTCATCAAGGGACTTTGGCAGGAGAACCCGGTATTCGTCATGGTACTCGGTTTGTGCCCGGCGCTGGCCGTATCCAATACTGCGATCAACGCATTGACCATGGGGCTTGCGACCAGTTTCGTTTTGCTGATGTCCGGCATTTCCGTATCGGCGTTGCGAAACTTCATACCGCGCGAAGCGCGAATCGTAAGTTTCATTTGTATTATCGCGAGCTTTGTAACAGCGGTTGACTACGTCATCCAGGCGATCAGCCTTGAGTTGCACAAAAGCCTCGGGGCATTTATCGCGCTGATCGTGGTGAATTGCCTGATACTCGGCCGCGCAGAAGCGTTTGCATCAAAGAATAATATTGGACGCGCAGCGCTGGACGCGCTCGGCATGGGCGTCGGGTTCACCGTTGCGTTGCTGTGGATCGGCATGATTCGGGAGATCCTCGGAAGCGGGTCGCTATTCGGCGTCGGTCTGTTCCCCGAGTCGTATCAAACCTGGACCGTGATGGTCCTGCCAAGCGGCGGATTTTTTGCAATGGCCATGTGGCTGTTGATTGTCAACTGGATAAAAGAAAGAGAGACCACGTCATGAGTGATGTATCGCACTGGTCGATCTTCATCAACGCGGCACTCATCAATAATTTTGTGCTGGCATACTTCCTGGGTCTTTGTCCTTTTTTCGGCGTTTCTGCAAAACTTGAAACGGCCGTTCGCATGGGTGCTGCCGTTGCATTTGTCATGCTGGTCGCATCAGTTTGTTCTTTTTCAATCAACCTGCTGCTCGAAGCCATCAACGCACCTTATCTAAGAACTATTTCCTACATTTTGGTGATTGCCTCGACCGTGCAGATTGTGGAAATGTTGCTGAGAAAACTGAGCCCCGTGACATTCCGTGCCATGGGTATTTTTCTGCCGCTGATTACCACGAATTGCGCGATCCTCGGGCTTGCTCTTTTTCAGACCAACCGGGGTTATGGCTTCTCGAGAGCGGTTGTTTATGCACTGGGCGCCGGTGCCGGCTTTGCGCTGGCCCTGGTGCTCATGGCGGGTGTGCGAGAGAAGCTGGATTTGGCCAATATGCCTGATCTTGTCAAAGGCACGGTGGCTGCGCTCGTTGTCGCGGGGATTCTCTCCATGAGTTTCATGGGGTTTGCGGGGCTGGGATCATGAGCCTGGTTGCGCAATTTCTGATTGCAGCCACGCTCATTGCCGTATTCATGGTGTTGCGCTTGCTGAGCGAGCATCGAGTGGCGAAAGACCGGGAGCTTCATGCCCAAAGCGACGAAAAATGCCCGCAGATCGGTTGCACCGCCGTTTGCGACCGAAAACAGGAGTGAATGACATGCGCCTCGAAGACTATCCAACCAAACCACGATTCGATGCTTTGGTACTCCGTACCGAGCAACTTACGGATGAGTCATCGGATGCTGAAGTGCACGAACTCGTGCTCGAAATCGACCAGAAGCAATTTGATTATGAAATTGGTCAAAGCATTGGAGTGCTTGTCAAAGGACTGCAGGAATTTGGCGGTCCGGTACACCACCGGCTTTACAGCGTTGCCGACACACCAAAAATGCGAGCATCAGGCAAACCCGAAGTAACGATTGTCGTTCGGCGCTGCAATTACACCGATGATTACAGCGGCGAGGAATATCTGGGTACCAGCTCAAACTACATTTGCGACCGCAAGCCCGGAGACCATCTGACGATTACCGGCCCGTTCGGGATGCCGTTCGCGGTACCCAACGATAAATCTGCCAATTTGCTTCTGATCGGTTTTGGTACCGGCATCGCACCGTTCCGCGGGCTGGTCAAGTACATCTACCACAATGTCGGCGACTGGAAAGGCAAGGTGCGTCTGTTATATGGCGCGCATTCCGGACTTGAGTTGATATATATGAATAACAAGCGCGATGACTTTGCACGATACTATGACGAAGATACCTTTGAGGCGATCAAAGCGCTGAGCCCGCGCCCCAACTGGGCCGATCCGATAGCCTGGGATTACGCTATTGAGCAACGCGGCGAGGAAATCTGGAAGATGCTGTCGGATGAACATACATACGTGTATGTCGCGGGGCTAAAACAGATGCGAGACTCACTCGATAAGCTGTTCAGTGATATGTGCGGTACCGTCGATGGCTGGCAGAAAAAGAAAGCCGCTCTGATCGAGCAGGGACGATGGGTGGAGCTGCTCTATTAACAAAACAGGGGTCAGAAACGGGTTTTTCAAAAAACCTGTCTCTGACCCCTGTTTTTTGCTGCTGATCCTGCTACGTACAATT
>CBDUSC010000094.1:0-6706 GCA_965369735.1 uncultured bacterium | reverse complement strand
GTCATAGCGTACTTTGCGGTGTTCGAGGCGCTGCCGGGTATTACTCAACCCGCCGATCCGTTCATAAATGCCGATACCGGAAAAACGGCCGGGCATGCCTGCGGGCATCACTTGTTTGGCACCGCCTCTGTAGGGGCAGCGATCGCGGTAAAAAGATGGCTGGAAACATCCGGCACCCGGGGCACGATACGCGTCTATGGCACACCGGCCGAGGAGGGTGGTTCCGGCAAGGTGTATATGGTGCGCGAGGGTTTGTTCGATGATGTCGATGCCGTTTTGTCCTGGCACCCCGATGATGTCAATGACGCAAGCCCCAATGCAACGCTTGCAAACCGCTCGGCCAAGTTCCGGTTCAGGGGTATATCAGCGCATGCCGCCAAGTCACCGGAAAAAGCGCGCTCGGCGCTGGATGGGGTCGAAGCATTCAATTTCATGATCAATATGCTACGCGAGCATGTGCCGCAGGAAACCCGGATTCATTACGTCATTACATCGGGTGGTATTGCACCCAATGTTGTTCCCGATTTTGCTGAGGTCTTTTATTACGTCCGGTATCTCGATGCTGCCGGCCTGAAAAAAATCTGGGCGCGTGTTGAAGACGCAGCGCGCGCGGCAGCACTGGGTACCGGAACCGAAGTGGAGTGGGAGATCATCCACGGAAATCATAGTGTTTTGCCGAACGCCGTACTTTCGAGTGTTGCCGATTCCAACCTGCGTCGCGTTGGCGGTGTCAGCTATGACGCCGATGAACGCAGGTTCGCGGAAGAAATCTACACAACTCTGATAGAGCCGGAAATGGCGTTGGGAACCCAAACGGATGTGCAGCCACCGGAGTACAAGCGCGATATGGGCTCCAGCGATGTCGGAGACGTGAGCTGGACGGTGCCGACGATAGACATAGATATTGCGACGTGGGTGCCGGGCACGGCATCGCACACCTGGCAGGCCATAGCATCGGGTAGTAGGTCGATTGGAATCAAAGGTATGCAGGTTGCGGCGAAAACACTGGCGCTGAGCGCAATGGATCTGTACAGCGACCCGCAATACCTGGTGAAAGCAAAAACAGAGTTCGACAACGCGCGCGGCCCCGATTTTGCCTACGAAGCCTTGCTCGGCGATCGGGACCCACCACTGGATTACCGAAAATAGTACTCTGGCGGTAAACTGGGCAATCATGATCAAGGCCAACATCAACGTACAAACCCTGTTTGCCGTCCCATTGGCGGAAGTGCGGCTATCCGGCACTGAGGCGCTCAATGAACAGTTGAAGGAATTGTTCTTCGAGCGGGAAAAAGCCGGTGAGGAATACCGCAGCCGCAAGCATGCTGATACACAGCGTGGCGACATATTCGAGAGCAAGCTAAACCTGTTCAGCTGGCCCGACGAACCGGTCAAAGAACTGGCGGGTCATTGTCATGATGCGCTGGTTCAGCTTGTTGCCGGCCTGAATCAATACGATGACAAGCAACTGGAAAAGTTTCACTTCGAGTATCACTCCTGGTTTCATATTACCCGCGCCGGTGGTTACCAGGGTCTGCACCACCATGCGAATGCATCCTGGTCGGGTATTTACTGCATCGACCCGGGTGATGTTGACCCGGACCGGCCCGATAGCGGCATGGTCCGGTTTCATGACCCGCGTAGCGGGGTCGCAATGTACCGTGACCCGGGCAACCGGGATTTGGAAGCGCCGTATTTCATGGGCACGCTCAATGTGCGCCACGAGGCCGGCAAAATGTTTCTGTTTCCCTCCTATTTGAACCACGAAGTCTTTGCCTATATCGGCGAGCGGCCGCGCATCGTGGTCGCATTCAACTGCTGGCTAAAAAGAACAGCTCCTGAAATAACACCATAGGTATTGATAAACAGTACTTTAAAGGAAAGTATTGTTTATCACCCTTGCCGCACTAAGCTTCGTCCTGTCCTGACACACACAAGGAGGACAGGATGAAAACTTCAATTACGAATTCGACACCGGCCGTGGCGCTGGCCGTCGCCCAGGCAGTCGTCCTGGGTGGATTTTTTGTAACCGGTGCCGCGCAGGCAAGTGACCCGGGTTTCTATGTTGCAGGCAGCGTGGGCCAGGCATCGGTCGATGAGACCATCGACAGCACGTTCAGCATCGATGATGAAGATACCAGCTTCAGCCTCTCTGCCGGATACTCGTTCAATGACTATTTTGCGGTTGAAGGCGGTTATATCGATTTTGGCGAAGTTTCAGACAGCTTTTCCATTGCTGGTGTTACCGGAAAGGTCAAAGCCGAGGCCGATGGCTGGGATCTGGCGCTGGTTGGCAGCCTGCCGGTTTCGGAAAAGTTTTCCCTCACCGGTCGCGCCGGTTATCTTTTCTGGGACGCCGATATAAAAGCGACTGCGACGGGCTTGCCGTCGATCAGCGATAACGAAGATGGCAATGATCTTTTCTACGGTGTCGGTGCCGAATACCGGTTTACCAATCAGTGGTCACTCACCGGTGGCTGGGATCGATACGAACTCGATGATGTAGATTTCGACAATTTGCATGTCGGTGTGCGTTACCGGTTTTGACCCCGATAGCATTCATGATCAGGAATGCGATGACCCCCTGCCAGTACAGGGGGTCTTTCGTCTGGCACCGATGACAAGCAGGCCGATTGCGAACAGCGAGAGCGTACCCGGTTCCGGCACCTGGGCTGCTGTGAACAACCAGTCGGATGAGTAAATATGCTCGGCGCAGTCGGCGCCCGGGCCTTGTGGGTCCTGGTTACAGTGATTGACCCAGCCCCAGCCGGATAGCCCGGCAAAACCACGGTGTCCGTAGTCGAGCAAAAACGAGTATCCGTTTTCGCCGCCGTCATGGTAGTCCCATAAATCCCAGGTGCCGAGATCGCTGGATACCGTGCCGTGATTCATCATCAGCGCCATCACGCCCAGGGCTTTGCTCCAGTTGCTGAGGCCTGCGTCGTACAGAAAATCGAATGTCCACAGGCGCGGAGCGTTCATGCCGGCACCGCCATATGAGCCGCCCGTATCCAGGCCGCCCCAGGCCACACCGAAGATGTGCACGCTGTTGCCATCGTAGTCCATGAACATCTGCGCACCATTCGATTCGAAATCGAAGGTGATGATGTCGTTGGTGTTTCCCGTAATCAGGCCATCGGCGCGGAATCCGTACAGTGGATCTGCGGCATTGCCGTCGGGGTGATTGCCGAGCACGTACAGACCGGTTGGCAAAGCCATGGCCTGGTTCGCGATCAGCGCGCCAGCAAGCAGAACGCCTGCTGAAAACAGTCTCGTCAGTGTCTTACGCATCGGAGTTTCCAGTAGTGTGGTGTTCACCGTATGGATAGCAAGTATCGTGCCATGCATGGAAAGCCTTGCGGGGTGGTGGTACGGAAATGATTATTGTAAAAAGCATCGACAAGGCACCCGAAAATAGTGTGAACTGGTTCACACTTTGAATTTCATATTTCAGGATTGCCCGGAAAAAACGAACAAAGCGCATGTGTCAAATTTGTCGACAGATAAAAAGCCATGGCGGATCTGCCGCTTAATCGCGTCATACGACTGCCATTGCTGACCCTGTACGGGCTCGGCACGATGGTTGGTGCCGGCATCTATGTGATCATCGGCAAAGTTGCAGGCCACGCCGGCATGTATACGCCAATCGCATTTGTTGTCGCCGCTGTCATCGCGGGCTTCACCGCGTGTTCCTATGCTGAATTGTGCGCACGCCATCCGCTCAGTGGTGGCGAAGCGGTCTATATGCAGCAGGCGTTTGGCAAACGCGTTTTGTCGGCGATAACCGGCTGGCTGGTTGTCGTTACCGGCGTGATATCCGCCGGTCTGATTGCAAAAGGTTTCGCAGGATATTTGACGGTGTTTGTCGATATACCTGAGTACGCGGCGATTCTCGCGTTCGTTGGCGGGCTTGGAATCATTGCGATCATGGGCATCAGCCATTCGCTATGGTTTGCCGCGATTGTCACTCTGGCCTCGCTTGCAGGGTTGGCGATCGTAATTTTTGATGCGGGCAATGTACTGCAATCGCTGCCGCATCGCTGGCCGGATGCGTTGCCGCCACTGTCGATCAGCGTCTGGATCGGTATCGCGGCCGGTTCCTTTCTGGCCTTTTACTCGTATATCGGGTTCGAGGACATGGTCAATATTGCGGAAGAAGTCCGGGCGCCCATGCATACGATGCCCAGGGGGATCATTCTGGCGCTGGTGCTTGCGACGCTGGTCTATATCCTGGTTGCTTTGGTCGCCGTACTTGCGGTTCCGCCTCTGGAACTGGCAAACAGCGTGGCTCCACTGGTGACGGTAGTCGAGCAAAAGGGCTCATTGTCGCCGGATATCGTTGCCGCCATGGGTTTACTGGCGGTAACAAACAGTGCGCTGGCGCAGATCATCATGGCATCGCGGGTGATGTACGGTCTTGCATATCAGCGCGCCGCACCACAGATCATGCGCATGCTGCACCCGACAACTCGCACGCCGGTGCCGGGTACTGCGATTGTCGTCGTGGTGTCCGCAAGCATGGCGATCCTGTTACCGTTGCAGCGCCTTGCCGAATTGACAAGCCTCATAGTGCTTGTGGTGTTTGCGGCGATGAATATCGCGCTGATAAAACTGAAAAAAGAGCGCAAGACCCGCAAGGGTATATTTTCTACCCCGATCTGGGTGCCGTGGACAGGATTTGTGCTCAGCGTCGCGCTGATCCTGGTGCAGATTGTCCCGTTTGTCTTGCCCGGTTGATAAATCGGTTGATGACTCGGTCAACCGGCCGGTTTTACAAACTTGTAAGCAAAGCGATCCTGGAACCCGGGCTGACGATACGGCGCAGGAATATTCCAGCGTTCCCGCAGGTTGTCCTCGGCATTTCGCAATACATCGGTTTCACCGGTAAATTCAAAACCGGCTTTTTCGATTTCTTCGCGTACAAATTGTTCACCGATGCGATGTGTGCCTTGTGTATCGCGCAGACCGCTGTCCGGCTCAGCAGCGTTGTCGAGAACGACAAACAACCCGCCGGGTTTGAGCAACGCAAAAATATCGCGGAACAGTCGTTGTTTGTCGATGCGTTCATTGAGATACATGTCATGGAGTGCAAAAAAGACCAGTACGCGATCCGCCTCGCCATCGGCCAGACCCGCTTCATTGACCTTGCCCCGCGTTTGGTAAAGCAGATGCTCCTCCAGCGCAACGACATTTGGCAACCGGTTACCGCGGATGCGCGATGCCCGCAAGGCCTGCGCATATACAGCGCCATCGGTGCCCACCACCCTGGCGGCGATTTCTGTCGTATAGCCACCGCCCGCGCCGAGTTCGATGACCTTCATGCCCGGGGTCAGACCCACAAATTCGAGCGTTTCCACCGGGTGCCGGCTGGCATCGCGGTCGTAATCACCAGCGGGGCGGTCCGGCGCATCCACAACTGCCTGGTACAGTGCTGCCTCGTCGGCCGCGCCTGCCGGCGAGGCCAAAAGGGCCATCAATATAGTCATAAAGGTTGCTAGAGTGTTTCGCATGAAGGGTTCTCTTGGTATCTGACACTACCTAGTTTGGCACGGCGTGCCCGTGTTCGCCTTATAATCTCGGCAAGCAGAATAATATGGGGGGCAAAACCATGATATCCGATCGGATTCGTATCTCGCTGGCGCTGATTATCCTGATGTTTGCAGCGACCGCGTCCGCTGCTGAGCTCAAAGCACTGGTAGGTGGCACCCTGATCGACGGTTTTGGTGGTAAACCCATCAAAAACAGCGTGATCCTGATCGAGGGCGAGCGTATCACCGCCGTGGGGCAAGTGGGTGCTCTTGCCGTTCCCGAGGGTGCTGAGGTGATCTCAACCGAGGGGATGAGCGTCATGCCAGGTCTGTGGGACATGCATGTCCATCTGATGATCAACGGTCATGCCGATTACGCGCATTGGGACGAGACCTACCCCGACCAGTTCGAGTCGGTGATCATGCCATCCTCTGCGCACCAGTTGTTATTGGCAGGTGTCACCAGCGCGCGGGATCTGGGCGCGCCGCTGCAAGACAGTATCAAAGTTCGGGATGCGATCAATCGCGGCGACATACCTGGTCCAACCATGTATATGTCGGGTCCGTTTATTCAAAAAACGCCTTATCCCGGCACCGAATCATTCAGATGGGGTGTGGATGGTCCGCGCGACGCGCGCAACAAGATCGCGAAGCTGGCCCAGGCCGGTGTCGATGTCATCAAGCTCATCGATCAGGATCAGTTGAGCGTCGATGAGCTTGAGGCCATTGTCGATGAGGCGCACAAACACGATTTGATGGTTGTGGCGCATTCGCACCGACCGGAGGAAATTCGTCGCGGTCTGGCCGCCGGTGTCGATAATTTTGAACACACGGGTTTGTCGACGGCGCCGGAATACCCGCCGGATGTCATCGAAATGATCCGCGAGCGCACGGCGCAAATGAATATAGGGCCGTTGTGGTGGACGCCAACCATCGAAGGCCTGTTCAACTACGAGTACGTGCGTGACAACCCCGAACAACTCGACCGCAGCGAATGGCACCTGGGGTTACCGCAGGACATCATCGATGACATCAAAAGCTCATTTCAGCATCCCGAACGGCTGCCATATTTTCAAATCACGCCTGCCCGGCGGATTACACTTGCGCGCAAGTTCAACCAGCTACGCGAATCCGGTGTCGTGATGCTGATTGGCACCGATAGCGGCATACCGATGAAG
>CBDUSC010000093.1:0-6759 GCA_965369735.1 uncultured bacterium | reverse complement strand
GACCTTCATGAACGGAGCCTTGGCCAGGCGTGCCAGACGCCGTGATATCTCGGTATTGCCCACACCAGTGGGGCCTATCATCAGGATGTTCTTTGGCGTTATTTCGCCACGCAGCGGTTCATCCACCTGAAGGCGGCGCCAACGGTTGCGCAGCGCAATCGCAACGGCGCGTTTGGCGGCATTCTGGCCGACAATATGTTTGTCCAGTTCCTGGACAATTTCCCGGGGGGTCATTTGTGACATTAAAAATCCTGCGTTGAGTCAGAATGACTGGACGGTCAGGCCTTTGACGCCAGTTCCTCGATGACGATGTTCTGGTTGGTGAAAACGCATATATCCGCCGCGATATTGAGCGACTTTTCGACAATGCTGCGCGCATCCAGCTCGGTATTGGTCAACAGCGCCAGGGCCGCAGCCTGGGCAAAGGGACCGCCCGAGCCAATGGCCATGAGGTCTCCCTCCGGTTCGATGACGTCGCCATTACCCGTGATGATCAGGGACTTTTTCTCATCCGCGACGCACAGCAGGGCTTCCAGCCGGCGCAGCATGCGGTCCGTGCGCCAGTCCTTTGCGAGCTCTATCGCGGCGCGGGTCAAATTGCCGTATTGCTCGAGCTTTCCTTCGAACCGCTCAAATAGTGTGAACGCATCTGCGGTACCCCCGGCAAACCCGGCAAGTACCTTGCCGTTATACAAAAAACGTACTTTGCGGGCATTACCCTTTACTACCGTATTGCCCATGCTGACCTGTCCGTCACCGCCAATGACTACGGTATCGCCACGGCGCACCGAGACGATGGTGGTTCCTCGAAACTGATCCATAGTGTGTCCTGGGTTGTCCCGCCTCAAAAAGTCTTGTCGGCAAACCCTTATCGGCGCTTGCGCGCCCGTGGATGTGCTTTGTCGTATATGCGGGCCAGATGTTGAAAATCAAGATGCGTGTATATCTGGGTCGTAGAGATATCGGCGTGTCCAAGCAGTTCCTGGACGCCGCGCAAATCCTGGCTGGACTCCAGCATATGCGTGGCAAAGGAATGGCGAAATAAATGCGGGTAGACCCTGACGGGTACGCCCTGGCGTTTTGCCCAGTAACGCACCCTGGCCTGAACCGATCTTGGGCTCAAACGGCCCCCGCGGCGGCTGACGAACACGGCGGTTTCGCCGGGTGTGGCTAGCTCAGCCCGCTGGTGCAGCCAGTTTTTCAGCGCCTCGCGCGCATGCCGGCCCACGGGCAGGATGCGGGATTTGTTGCCTTTGCCCGTAACCCTCACAGTGGCATCGCGTAAATCCAGGTCGATCAGGTCCAGACCGACCAATTCGGCAAGCCGCAGTCCCGAGGAGTACAAGAGCTCCATGGCAGCCTTGTCACGCACGGTAATGGGGTCCTGTCCGGTTATTTTCAGCAACCGCGCCATTTGATCCACGTCCATGGTGTCCGGCAATCGCTTGGGCGCTTTTGGCGCGCTGACATCGACGCCAGGATTGGACCCGACTTCGCCTTCGCGCAGCAGGTAGTTGAAAAAGCCACGCACGGCGGAAAGTCTGCGCTGAATACTGCGTGGTGACAGCCCCTTGCGATGCGATTCCGCGGCGAATTGCCGGATATGGTAGCCGTCTATCCCCGAGAAGTTTTCGATTTGGTGCAGCTTGCAGAATTCTGTCAGCGCGGCCAGATCGCGGCGGTAGCTGGTGACGGTATGCAGGCTGAGCCTGCGTTCGTGTTGCAGGTGCTTGAGATATTGATCGACCAGTTTGTGCTCGGCGTCTTGCATACCCTGCCTCTGCGCGGACGATCTGTGATCAGCAGGCGATCGTTACCTGGCCACGGTTATCTGGCCACGGTTATTTGGCAAGAGCTGCGCTCACCAGATCGCCGATGCGTGCCAGGAAATCGGTACTCATTGTCGGGTGAAACCGGTCGGAATCCGCGCTGCCGATCGCCAGCAAACCATATGTGGATTTCGGCCCCAGCGGTACCAATGCAACCGAACCGACTTCATCGGTGTTTTTCCCAAACAGGAAGTCGCGCTGAACATCGCGGATTTGACCGCAACGCGGCCGGGCACTTTCAAAAAAAGTCTTAAAGCTTTTCGTGACGTCGTCGCCCTTGTCGATCAGACGCACAAAGCGTTGTTTGGAAATACTGTCGGCATCATCAAGTTTATCGGCAAACAACACCATGACCGACTGGTTCGCGCCGAAATCCTCGCGAAGCGTGGCTTCCAGTAATTTGCACACCTTTCCGCTGCCGTCAGTCCTGATCAGTTGTTGCGACAGCGTGTGGATTTTTTCCGCGAGTGAGTCATTGGAGCGCGCTACATCGACCAACTCACGAAGTTTGCGTTCCAGCTTTCGGTTTTTCTGGCGCAGTATTTCAACCTGGCGCTCCACCAGAGACACCGCCGAACCACCGGTCTGGTGCGGTATCTGCAGGTAGGTAAGAAGCTGTGCGTTGTGCTCAAAAAATTCGGGGTGGGTTTGCAGATAATGCGAAATAGCTTCCGCGGAAATTCCTTCTTCTGCGATGGTGCTTTTTTTCGTCTGCGTGTTCATAAATCGACTTGTCCCTCAAAAACTTTGACTGCCGGCCCGGTCATCCAGATCGGCTCCCCCGGACCAGCCCAGCTTACCACGAGCCGGCCACCGGGTAGGTCCACCATGACATTTTCATCCAAAACGCCATGTCGACGACCGACCGCGACCGCGGCGCATGCACCAGTACCGCAGGCCCGTGTTTCGCCCGTGCCTCTTTCATGTACACGTAAACGAATATGACCGTCATCGATGACTTCCATGAACCCGACATTGGTACGGTTCGGAAAACGCTCGTGATGTTCAAGCACCGACCCGATCCTGTCTACCGGTGCGGTATCGACTGAACTGACCGTCAGTACGGCGTGCGGGTTGCCCATCGATACCGCGCCAATCTCGATTTCCGATCCCGCGACATCGATATTGTAGATATAACTTTCGGAGCTGGCCTCAAAGGGCAATGAAGCAGGGTCGAAATCTGGTATTCCCATGTTGACCGACACCGTGCCATCGGTGCGAGTCTGCGCCTCAATAATGCCGGCCGGGCTGTCCATCACGATATCGGCTGTATCGCTGTCCATACGCTCGGCGAGCAGGCTGGCAATGCAGCGCGCACCATTGCCGCATTGTTCGACCTCGTCACCATCGGCATTGAATATGCGATAAAAAACCGCCGTGTCTTTTTGCCGTGGTGGCTCAAGAATCAATACCTGGTCGAAGCCGATACCGGTGCGACGGTTGGCCAGTTCCCGCACGCGGTCGCGATCCGGCAGCGGCTGCTTCGAATCGTGATCGATAATGACAAAATCGTTGCCAACACCATGCATTTTTACAAACCGGGTTTGCATGATGCGTAGCTTATCGCACCACTTCAGTCAGGTCTTGCAGTATCGTGGTCGCGGACAGTGGCATAATGCCTACCCCCGCAACCGCGGGCGAAACCAACAAGAGGCGTTCGATGCAGTACAAGGATCTCAGGGATTTTATCGACCGTCTGGAACAAGCCGGGGAGTTAAGGCGCGTAACCGAGGAAGTCGATCCCTGTCTGGAGATGACCGAGATCTGTGATCGCACGCTCAAGCGTGGTGGCCCGGCGCTGCTATTTGAAAACCCCAAAGGCCACGACATGCCGGTGCTTGGCAACCTGTTCGGGACGCCCGAGCGTGTGGCGCAGGCCATGGGTGCCGATTCACTGGCGTCTTTGAGGGAGGTGGGTCACCTTCTTGCGTCGTTGAAAGAACCGGATGTGCCAAAGGGCATGAAGGATGCCTGGCAAAAACTGCCGGTATTCAAAAAAGTGCTGGATATGGCGCCAAAGAAGGTCAAAAAGGCCGCCTGCCAGGATGTTGTAGTCGAGGCCGAAGATGTCGATCTGGCAAATATCCCGATTCAGACCTGCTGGCCGGATGATGCTGGGCCCCTGATTACCTGGGGCCTGGTGACTACCAGGGGTCCGCTGAAGGAGCGGCAAAATCTTGGGATCTACCGGCAACAGGTCATTGGCCGCAACCGGGTGATCATGCGCTGGCTGGCTCAGCGCGGCGGCGCCCTGGATTTTCGCGAGTGGCAGCAGACGCACCCCGGCGAGCCGTTTCCCGTTGCTGTAGCGCTGGGCGCGGACCCCGCAACCATATTGGCCGCGGTGACACCCATACCCGATACGATTTCTGAATATGCTTTTGCCGGTCTGCTGCGCGGTGGCAAGACGGAGCTCGTCAAGTGCCTGGGCAGCGATCTACAGGTCCCGGCCAGCGCCGAGATCGTCCTGGAGGGGGTGATTCACCCCGGAGATATGGCGCCGGAAGGCCCATTTGGCGATCACACCGGCTATTACAACGAGATAGAGGAATTTCCGGTGTTCACGATCAACCGCATCACGCACCGTAAATCGCCTATCTATCACAGCACCTACACCGGCAGGCCACCCGATGAGCCCGCGGTGCTGGGAGTCGCGTTGAACGAGGTATTCATACCCATACTGCAAAAACAGTTTCCCGAGATTGTGGATTTTTACCTTCCGCCCGAGGGTTGCTCGTATCGCATGGCCGTGGTCAGCATGCGCAAGCAATACCCGGGGCACGCAAAGCGCGTCATGCTGGGTATCTGGTCGTATTTGCGCCAGTTCATGTACACCAAGTTCGTGGTTGTTACTGATGAGGATGTCGATGTTCGCAACTGGCAGGATGTCATCTGGGCCATGACCACGCGCATGGATCCGGCGCGGGACACCACGATTATTGAGAATACGCCCATTGATTACCTGGATTTCGCATCACCGGTATCCGGTCTTGGATCGAAAATCGGTTTTGATGCAACCAGCAAATGGCCGGCCGAAACTGCGCGCGAGTGGGGTCGGCCGATTCGCATGACCGATGAAGTTGTGCAAAAAATCGACGCTATGTGGAGCGATCTCGGTATCGATTGATACAGCCACAAACACTGGTTGGACTTTTATGGTTCGCGCGTATAACTTTACATAAATCAAAAACAACGACCCGCAAAGGAGTCGACATGCGCCACATCGTCGTCATGAACCCAAAAGGTGGCTGCGGCAAAAGCACGATCGCAACAAATATCGCCAGTTATTACGCCTCTGACGGGGCAAACGTGGCGCTTGCTGATTTCGATCCCCAGCGATCCAGCCTGGATTGGCTGGATCTTCGGCCCGATACCCTTGAGCCAATTATTGGGCTGGAGGGCTTTAAGGAAGGCTTGAAGCATCTGCCACGCAACGCTGACTATGTCGTGATCGATGCCCCGGCACGGACGCACGGGCACGAACTGACCGAGCTGTTGAAGCGCGCCGAGACCATCGTTTTGCCGGTATTACCATCGACCATCGATATGAAAGCTGCAGCCCGGTTTATCCAGGAACTCAAACATGCAGGCCGGATTCAGCGCAAACAGGCCAAGATTGCGGTAGTGGCCAATCGTGTGCGCGACAACACGCTGATCTTCGAGGAGCTGGATGAATTCCTGACACGCATGCGGGTGCCCTATATAGCGGCATTTCGCGAAGCTCAGAACTATATTCGTGCGTATACACGCGGCCGGGGCATATTCGAACTACCCGAATATCTCGCCTGGCCGGACTGGGAGGACTGGGATCCGCTGATTGAATGGCTGGACAGCAGGCGCAGTCGTCCGTAAGCTTCGCTTTCGAATTCAGGGAAGACCAATAACAAGATTGGATGAAAGCGGGCCCATTGGGCTCGCTTTTTTATTGGGCGGTTAATGGCTAGCGGTACGGATAACGATTCTTGGCACGGCTCGCCCCGACCCGAGGGCTGTAGAACCCACTTCTCGCTCAATCTCGCTTCGCCATCCCTGGCTCCGCTCGAATCGGAAATTGCGGCGCAATGCTGTCCCTGCATTGCTTGCAACGTACGACGCTCGCGGTGGTTCTACAGCCCTCAGATCGAGGCAAGCCATGAACCCGGCACCATTGCCATCTCACCCCGTATCCAGCGAATCCGCTACTAATGCGACCCGTGATGGCTGGTGGTATGGGTAATGATTCGCAGGCCGTATATGACAAGCGGAGCAGGATAGCGGAGCGCAGTCATCTCCGAGGTGAGCGGAGCCAGGGATGGCGCAGCGAGCCGTGCCAGGAATCATTATCCATACCACCGGCCATAAATGATCCAATAAAAGCAGACTCGCTGGGTTTGCTGTCGTTGCCTGGTTACTGGCTGGGTTTGCCCAGGTACTTGTCCAGCCAGCTCAGGGTTTCGCCGATCATGACCGGTCGTGACACAAAGTGGCCCGTCGGCTCGACAACCTGCTTTTTGTCGGCTTGCGCGGTACCCAGGAGATCGAAATATGGCTTTGCCGATGATTCGTAGCGAAAATCGGTGTCGTAGCGCCCGTTGAATTGCAACACCGGGACTGTGACTCTCGGCAAATAATGCACGACATCGATATCCCTGTGTACATCGAAGTTGATACCCGCCTGGTTCAATACACCGACTTTCAGACGTGGTTCCACCGCCAGAGCTATGGCGCCGACCCGGCCGCCCCAGCTCAGGCCATAATAGGCGAGGGCGTCCACGTCGATATCGGGACGGGTCTCCAGGTAGTCTATCGAGCGGCGCATCTCGCGCATTTGTTGAATGGCGAGATCCCGGCCTGCCACCGTATTCCACACTGGCCGCTGTGGGAAATGGCGATCAAAGGTGCCATCCAGTACAGGAAAAGCGACGGCTCTGCCGCTTTTCAACAAGAAATC
>CBDUSC010000092.1:0-6762 GCA_965369735.1 uncultured bacterium | reverse complement strand
ACCATGCTCGAGCTGTTTGCCAAAGCTATTGGTGAGCTCAAGATGAGCGCGGATGAGCGCGCCAGAACCTATCGGGCCCTGATAAAATTGGTCCAGATGGATACATCCATTGTTGTAGAAACGTACACACACATAACTGGCGAAACGATTACTCGCCAAAGTCGCTCCCTGATTGCCATGTCGACACCGGTGACAGAAATTTGGGAAGATGTACTGTTGCTCCCCATTGTTGGCGTTGTAGACTCACAGCGCGCGCAGGAAATCATGAACGCGATGCTCACGAAAGTGGCAGACACGTCATCAAAGGTGGCGATCCTGGATATCGCAGGTGTTGCCATCGTCGATACTGCGGTCGCGAATCACCTTATAAAAATAACAAAGGCAACCAAGCTTATGGGTTGCAAATGCACAATATCCGGTGTTTCACCTGCCATCGCCCAGACGATTGTTGAGCTCGGCATCGATGTGGGTGAAGTGGAGACGACAGCAACCTTGCGAGATGCTTTGTGTAACGCGTTCCGTGTCATTGGCGTCAGCGTGACGGAAAAGCGCTGACAAAAAAATGGCTGCTGAGTTTCAGGATGCACCTCGCGTCGCGATGCAAGTAACCCGCGGCATCGTTGTCGCCTCGGTGCAAACTGATCTGACCGAACCGGTGTTGGCGCGGTTCCAGGATGAATTGCTTTCATTAATACACCGCATCGGCGCGCGCGGTGTCGTGTTTGATTTATCCGGTGTCGACTTACTGGACTCAACCGAGTTTCACGGGCTGGGACGTATTCTGAAAATGGCCGAGCTTCTGGGCGCGAAAACTGTCATCTCCGGCCTGAAACCAGGCATAGTCTCGTCGCTTGTTGATTCGAACGTCGATACGGACGGAATCTCAGCGACGCTGCAGACCGACGACGCAATTGCGCTGATCAGGGCATTCCGGGAAGAGGACGTAGTTGACGAAGAAGTTGATGATGAAGCTATCGATATGGCAGCTATTGATGCCGACACTAAGATTGATGTGCGTCCAGACGAGAGCAATGAGGTGATGACGGCGGATGAAATCAGAGATCCGAATTCAGATACGAAGCGAGCATGACATCACGCCTGCAGTCATGCGGGCCGGCGAGTATTGTCGTGAAGCAGGATTCGATGAAGCCGGCTGGCGAATGATATCTACGGTTGTCTCAGAGCTGGCTCACAACATCATCAAGTACGCGAATCAAGGCAGCATCCGGCTAAGAACAGTACGCGGCAAAACCCGGCGCGGCGTTGAAGTGATTGCAAATGATACCGGCCCAGGTATCCCTGACATTGAACGTGCAATGGCGGATCGCTACAGCAGCTCTGGCACTTTGGGGCTGGGATTGCCAGGTGTCAAGCGAATGATGGATGATTTTGATCTTCAGTCCACGCGCGGCAAAGGCACCCACGTACTCGTCCGAAAATGGATCTGAAATCATCGTGGGTAAAATAGAACACAGCGCTGCCATTCGTGCATGCCCTGGCGAGAGACGCAGCGGGGACGCCGCCGTCCTCAGACAAATGAACGATACAGTTCTTCTTGCAGCAATTGTCGATGTGACTGGCCACGGTGATGAAGCAAACAAGATTGCCGCACGGATCGAGGCATTTTTTAATAAATGCCGACCCGGCGACGCCGGCCACATCATGCACCGTTTACATGTGGCAATTAAAGGCACCCAGGGCGCGGCCGTCGGTTTGTGTCTGATCGACACAGAGCTGGGAACGCTTGAATACGCTGGTACGGGTAATACGGTGTTCCGCAGGTTTGGCAAAGACGACACCCGACTTGTGTCGCGCGACGGCATTGTTGGAGTCAATATGCGAACCCCGCGAATCCAGAGTCTGGCACTCAGTAATCGCGACCTTGTATTAATGTACACCGATGGAATCTCCGACAAATTCCGTTTTGACCCACACAGCGGTGCTCAACAGCAGCGAACATCTATAATTGCCAATATGCTGGTTATAGAATTTGGAAAAGGCTATGACGATGCGGGTTGCATAGCCTTGAGATACCGTGAACACTAAACCCTATTGGCCAATAATCCATGATTGATCTGGGCGAACTCAGTCTGCATTACCGGTCATCGGTAATTGATGCACGCAACAAGATTCGCAGCCTTGCCATCGCTGCGGGCTTTGACGACGTACGCGCCACGCGGCTGGCTGCTGCAACATCAGAGGCTGCCAGAGTTTTGTGTGATATCAACCAGAACCCGCGCATCCAGATTCGCCTTTTGCCATGCGACACTACGCCAGCGCTGATCATAGATTTTGAGCATCGTGGAAAACCGCCAAATCTGGCCATGCTGGATCACTTTTTTCGCCACGTGGTACCCACGCATGAAAAGGGCTACTGCGGCATCCGTGCGACACAGCCATTACCGGGTTTGCTAAATGACCAGGACCAGTTTGTACGCGAGCAGCGCGATCGTATTGCAAAAAAATCGCGCGAAGAATTGATGACCCAGGTGCAGCGAAAAAATCGCGAATTGCAGGCGCATAGCGCCAAGCTTGAACAAACCGTTGCTGAGCGCACGGCCGAGCTAAAGGATGCAAAAGATCTCGCCGACGGTGCAAACAAGGCAAAAAGCAACTTTCTTGCCAATATGAGCCATGAGCTACGGACGCCGATGAACGCTATCATTGGCTACAGCGAAATGCTCATGGAAGACGCGGAAGACGAGGACAACGATGAGCTGCACGGTGATTTAAAAAAAATCAACCAGGCGGGGACGCATTTGCTTTCCCTGATCAACGATGTGCTCGATCTGTCCAAGATCGAGGCGGGGAAAATGGACGTGTATCTCGAAACGTTCGATATTGCCGAGCTTTTCGAGAATGTAGGCTCAACGGTCAAAGCACTGGTTGACAAAAAAGAAAACGAACTCGTCGTTGAGCTTGACCCGGTGTTATCTGTCATGCACGCGGATCTTACGAAAGTCCGGCAAACATTGTTCAACCTGATCAGCAATGCAGCTAAATTCACAGTAAATGGAACTATTACACTGAAAGGCAGCAAACAAGATGTCGATGGCATCGACTGGATAGCGATTAGTGTGTCCGATACTGGCATTGGTATTCCCGAGGACAAACTCGATCACATTTTTGACGAGTTTTCACAGGCAGACGAATCAACGACACGAGATTATGGCGGTACCGGTCTGGGCCTGGCAATCAGTCGCAGGTTTTGCCAATTGATGGGTGGTGACCTGACCGTAAACAGCACAACGGGCAAAGGATCTACATTTTCTATGCGCTTGCCTGTAACCGTTGTAAAAACTGAGGATTCTGAGTAATAAACACCGAGATCAGGAGCTGGAGAGCAATCATGCGGCGGCGTTTTTTTGTTCTTGCCACAATGGTACTGGTTGGTGGCATAGCCGCCGCCGGTGATCACACATGGCCGCATTACGGCGGTGACGCCGGTGGTACACGCTATTCGTCAGCCAGCAACATCAACCGCGACAATGTCGATGATCTCGATATCGACTGGATCTTCAGAACCGGTGAGCTCGGCGAGGGTTACGCAAAATCGGGCAATCTTTCATTCGAAGCGACCCCGGTGTTATGGAATCAAACGCTCTATTTCAGTACCGGATTTAACAAGATATTCGCAATATCCGCGGCGACCGGCGTGCAACGCTGGATGTTCGACCCGGAAATTGACAAAGACACGCGCTATGCAGAAGTCGCATCGCGCGGGGTATCGATCTGGCACGACACAAACGCGGACGAAAACGCCACCTGCGCACACCGCGTATTCATGGGCACACTGGATGCGCGCCTGTGGGCAATCGATGCGCTGACGGGAAAACCCTGCCCCGGTTTTGGCAAAAATGGCTCTGTGGACATGACTGTTGGCGTGCGCCTGAAGGATGCCAACGACTACACGATTACATCGCCGCCGGCACTATACAAAGACTCATTGATCGTGGGGTCTGCGATAGGAGATAACCGCGCAGTGGAACTCGAGCGCGGTATTGTTCGTGCGCTGGATGCGCGCACCGGTGAAGTTATCTGGTTCTGGGACCCCATCCCGACCAGCCCGGATGATCCGGCCTATGAGACCTGGGAGAATAATTCTGCCGATATCAACGGTGCGGCCAATGCCTGGAGTATTTTGTCCATTGATGAGGCAAATGATCTTGTTTTCATCCCGACTACCGCGCCCAGCCCGGATTTTTATGGTGGGGAGCGCAAAGGTGACAACCGGTACGCGAACTCGCTTGTCGCATTAAGAGCCAGCAATGGGGAAATGGCCTGGCACTACCAGATTGTTCATCACGATGTCTGGGACTACGATCTCGCATCACAACCGACGTTGTTTGAGTTGAATCGCAATGGCGAATCAATACCGGCCGTCGTTCAGCCGACCAAGCACGGCATGCTGTTTGTGTTCAACCGCCTGACCGGCGAACCCTTGTTCCCGATAGAAGAGCGCCCGGTGCCGCAAGACCCGGTTGATGGCGAGCGTCTTTCACCGACACAACCATTTTCGTCTTTGCCACCACTGGTGGATCACAGTGCTGTCACACCCGACGATGCCTGGGGGCTGGTTCCGGGTGACAAAGGTGGATGCAGGGATCGAATCGAGCAACACCGGTCGGATGGCATATTTACCCCGCCCAGTCTCAAGGGGACCATCGAGTACCCGGGGTACGCCGGTGGCTCGAACTGGGGCAGTGCAGCGTTTGACAGCGATCGCCAGTACGTCATTGCAAACACCATGCAGTTGCCAATGATCGTCACTCTAATTCCGCGTGAGCGCGCAGATGAGTTTGAGGACTATTCAGACCAACGGGGCACGCCTTATATTATGAAGCGCGGTGCATTTTTGTCGCGCTGGGGAATTCCATGCACGCCGCCACCGTGGGGCAAACTGACAGCAATAGATCTGAACACCGGTGAGATCGCATGGGATGTCCCTTTGGGTACCATTGAAGACGATGCACCCGCGATCATACCCAACATCAAATACGGCGTACCCAACATCGGTGGTCCTATCGTGACTGCAGGCGGGCTGATTTTTATTGGCGCAACGACCGACGACTATCTTCGAGCTTTTGATATCGATACGGGCGAAGAGCTTTGGAAGGGTCGACTGCCCGCGGGTGGTCAGGCGACACCGATGACTTATACGGTTGACGGTAAACAGTCCGTGGTTATCGCCGCAGGCGGTCACGGCAATATGGGCACCAACCGCGGTGACTATGTTGTGGCTTTCTCCCTGGGCGACTAAACAACAAAAAAGGCCCCGCTTCGGGGCCTTTTCATTATTCAGGTATTGAGCCTGGAATCAGCGTCGTGCGGATACCAGGTGGCGTCGCGAAAAACCCAGGGCAAACAGACCAAACGCAAACAATGCCAATGTGCCTGGTTCGGGTACACCGACCGAGCATTCCGTTTGCTCACCCACGGGCCCCTGCCCGGACACGCCATAGTCACCAATGGCAAACCCGCTGCAACCACCGTTCAGCGACTGCAGATGCGCGCCCATCTGGCCGGATCCCACATCGCCCGTGGTTTGTGAGGCCATGAAAAACATGTCTTCGGTAAATGGACCACCCCCATCCAGGGTCATCACGAATACCAACGACTGTGAGTGGTTGACATCCGGATCCGCGCCATTTGTTTTGTCAATTTCAAACATAAAGGTAGCGGTGCCAAATCCGCCGCCGTTTGCTGCAACATCTGTGCCTACCAGATCCCAGCCCGATGGATCGGTGACCGAAATTAAGTAATCCGATGCCATGCCTTCCATATTCATCCAGAACGCATCGAGTTTTGCATCCGGATGGGTACCGAGCATGTTCAGGTCAACGGTCCAGGTGGCTTCAGTGTTATCGTCGTTGAACGATATTGTTATGAAAACGCTGAGATTGTCCGGTGTCCCCGCACGGCTGTCGCCGATGAGCTCGGACATGATCGTATCCATGGGATCGGCAATAGCCATCGATGCCATCGATGACATCGCCAGCAAAATTAGTCCAAAAATTCCAGTTCGCAGTTTCATCAGTTTTGTTCTTTATTCCGTTAAAAAATCCCGCTATGCCATATAATTGCAAGTTCCGGGCCAATTCCACAAATCATTGATTTTTATGGGCTTTGCAATTTGAATTGGAAAAAGTGTAGCGCGGTTTGTAAAGTTGGCCGACACTGGCACCAGACATAACACAATAGCGGGCCACAATATGGGATTCAGCGACGCCATCCTCGACACCAGCCTGGGCACGAACCTGGCCCGGTTCAAAGACCGGCATTTCCTGGATGCCGCCATGGCGGCCAGCGCAATGGTTGCGATGGCTGATGCGCATGTCAGTCTCAGCGAGCAAATCGCGGTAGACAGCGTCCTGGAGAATATCGAGCGCCTGAATATTTTCGAACCCAACAAAGCAGTCGCCCTGCACCGCCAATATGTCGAGGCCATGGTTGCCAACTCGGGCGAAGGTGAGGACAAGGCACTGACCGCAATCGGCCGGTTCAGGGGCGATACCGAAGCCGCGCAGCTGCTCATGTGTATTGCACGTTACACGGCGCTTGCCGATCAAAACCTCGGCAATCGGGAACGCATGGCTATTCGCAGGCTGTGCCGCGAGCTTGATATCGATTCAGAGCAGTGCGAAAAGGACTGACACCCTTCGTCATCAACCCTGGTCATCAACCCTGGTCATCCACCCCGTAGTCATCGGATAGCACCAGACCGGTCTGCTCTGCCAGAAACGCCCAAAGATCGGCCACCTC
>CBDUSC010000091.1:0-6863 GCA_965369735.1 uncultured bacterium | reverse complement strand
GCTCTTTCGAGAACGACTCGTAGTCCTTTTGCCACTCGGACGGCGCCGAAACCTTGTGGGCCTGTACTGCGGTCACCTTGTACTCGGGGCAATTCGTAGCCCAATCGGAGTTATCGGTCGTCACAACATTGGCGCCGGACTCGGGGTGATGGAAGGTCGTATATACGACACCAGGTTGCACTCTTTCTGTGATGTTCGCGCGCAACACGGTTTCACCGGCCCTGCTCTTGAGACCGACCCAGTTACCCTGCTCTATACCACGCGATTCGGCATCGTGCGGGTGAATCTCGATCACATCTTCGTCATGCCATTCAATATTTTCTGTACGCCGGGTCTGTGCGCCGACGTTGTACTGACTCAGTATGCGGCCGGTGGTCAGCAGTAGCGGATATTTACGTGTCGTCCGTTCATCGGTGGGTACAAACGGCGTAATTGCAAAGTAGCCCTTACCACGCACAAACGCGTCTACATGCATGGTGGGCGTGCCAAGCTCGGCATCGTCATTGCATGGCCACTGTATGCTGCCGTATTTATCCAGTTTTTCGTATGACATGCCACGGAAGGTCGGCATCAACGTTGCAATTTCATCCATGATCTCGCGAGGGTGTGTGTAGTTCATGGGATAACCCATGGCATTGGACAATGCCTGGGTGATTTCCCAGTCCTCCATGCCCGCCACCGGCTGCATGGCTTTGCGCACAGGGGATACCCGGCGCTCAGCATTGGTGAATGTTCCATTTTTCTCCAGGAACGATGAACCGGGCAGGAACACATGCGCGTACATCGCCGTTTCGTTAAGGAACAGGTCCTGCACGATCACGCACTCCATCGCCGACAACGCCGCGGTGACATGCGTGGTATCCGGATCAGACTGCGCCAGGTCCTCGCCCTGCACGTACAGACCCTTGAACTGACCGGTGATCGACGCATCGAACATGTTCGGGATGCGCAAACCAGGATCGGGTTGCAGCGTCACACCCCAGATCTTCTCGAATGACTCGCGCACCGAGGGATCCGAGACCGGCCGGTAACCCGGCAGCTCATGCGGGAACGAACCCATGTCGCAGGAACCCTGCACATTGTTCTGGCCGCGCAGCGGATTCACACCGACACCTTCGCGGCCAAGATTGCCAGTCGCCATGGCGAGGTTGGCTATACCCATGACGGTGGTCGAACCCTGACTGTGCTCGGAGACGCCAAGACCGTAATAGATGGCGCCATTCGGCGCACTCGCAAACATTCTTGCCGCAGCGCGCAGATCGTCGGCCGGGATACCCGTTGCCTCTTCCATGGCCTCGGGCGAGTTCGATTCATCGGAGACAAAGTTTTCCCATTCCGCGAACGCCTCTTTTTCACAGCGTTCCAAAATGAATTCGCGGTCTTCCAGACCCTCTGTCATCACGACATGCGCCATCGCGTTGATCATCGCAACGTTGCCACCAGGCTTTAGCTGCAGGTGGTAATCGGCTTCGACATGTGGCGAGCGCACGAGATCGATCCTGCGCGGGTCAACGACGATCAGATTTGCACCTTGTAGTAAACGGCGCTTCATCTGCGACGCAAAGACCGGGTGTGCGTCGGTTGGGTTGGCACCAATCACCATGATGCAATCCGATTCCATGACCGAATCGAATCGCTGCGTGCCGGCGGACTCACCCAGGGTGGTTTTCAGGCCATAACCGGTGGGTGAGTGGCACACGCGAGCACAGGTATCGACGTTGTTGTTGCCAAACCCTGCGCGCACGAGTTTTTGCACCAGGAAAGTTTCCTCGTTGGTGCATCTTGAACTGGTGATGCCGCCGATCGCGTTGCAGCCATACTTCTTTTGTATGTCTTTTAGTTTGTCGGCAGCGAAACCGATGGCCTCATCCCAGGACACTTCTCTCCACCGATCGTGTATGGACTCGCGGATCATCGGCGTGGTGATGCGATCCTTGTGCGTGGCATAGCCAAAAGCAAACCGGCCCTTGACGCAGGAGTGTCCGTGATTGGCATGGCCATCCTTGTTCGGCACCATGCGCACGATTTCGCTGCCCTTCATCTCGGCGCGGAACGAACAACCCACACCGCAGTAAGCACAGGTCGTGATTATCGTATTCTCGGGCTGACCCATCTGTACCAGTGATTTCTCGGTCAGAGTTGCTGTGGGGCAGGCCTGAATACAGGCGCCGCAGGATACACACTCGGAATCCAGGAACGGCTGATCCTGGCTTGCAGCCACCTTGGATTCAAACCCGCGGCCATCGATAGTCAGCGCATAGGTGCCTTGCACTTCCTCGCAGGCGCGCACGCAGCGTGAACACACGATGCACTTGCTGGGGTCGAAATCGAAATACGGGTTGGAGGTATCTTTTTTGGCATCGAGATGGCCTTCGCCTTCGTAGCCATAGCGCACATCGCGCAAACCGACCGCACCTGCCATGTCCTGCAACTCGCAATCGCCATTGGTCGCGCAGGTCAGACAATCCAGGGGATGATCGCTGATATAAAGCTCCATGACGTTGCGGCGGAGTTTCGCGATCTTGTCCGTCTGCGTCGTAACCTTCATGCCGTGCTCGGCGACAGTCGTGCAGGAAGCCGGGTAACCCCGCATGCCCTCGATCTCTACCAGACACAAACGACACGAGCCAAAGGGCTCCAGCATATCGGATGCACACAGCTTCGGGACCTGGATGCCGGCGATTGCGGCGGCGCGCATCACGGTGGTGCCCAATGGCACAGAAACCTCGACACCGTTTATGGCCAGGCTGACCCGCTCCGCGGATTCCACCGGCGGAGTACCCAGGTCAGTGGGTCGTTGGTAGGGAATTCGTGTTGTTTTCATATCCATAACGTAATTCCGGAGTACTACTCTTCTACCCCTAGTTCCTCAGGAAAATGTTTCAGTACACTCAGCACCGGGAATGGCGTCAGCCCACCCATGGCGCACAACGACCCATCGATCATGGTCTCGCACAGATCACGCAACAATTCCGTATTCATCCGGGTGTCTGTCCCCGCGCGCATTCGGTCGATGACTTCGACACCGCGCACAGAGCCAACACGGCACGGCGTGCATTTGCCACAAGATTCGATGGCGCAGAATTCCATCGCAAAACGCGCCTGCTCACCCATATCCACTGTGTCATCGAAAACAACAATACCGCCATGACCGAGCATCGCATCGATTTTCTGGAATGCGCCGTATTGCATCGGCGTATCGAGCTCATCTGCATTCAGGTACGCGCCAAGTGGACCGCCAACCTGCACCGCTTTTACCGGGCGGCCCGAATAGCTGCCGCCACCATAACCCTCGATGAGATCGCGCAATGACAAGCCAAAAGCAGTCTCGACCAGCCCACCCTGCTTGATGTTTCCGCCGAGCTGGAAGGTATTCGTGCCACGGGAGTTGCCGGCGCCGAAATCTTTGTAAAACGCCGCACCCTTGTCGAGAATAATGGGCACCGTTGCGATCGTAATGACATTGTTAACAACGGTCGGCTGCCCGAGAAATCCTTTTATCGCAGGCAGCGGCGGACGATAGCGGACCATACCGCGCTTGCCCTCAAGGCTTTCGAGCAGCGATGTTTCTTCGCCGCAGATATAGGCTCCTGCCGCCTCACGCACTTCGATTTCGAATGTTTGATCGGAACCGTTGACAGATTTTCCAAGATAGCCATGTTTATGCGCAAGCTCGATCGCGGTATTGAGCGTAACGATCGCCTGCGGATATTCGGCACGAACATAGATGTAGCCCATCGTCGCACCGGTCGCGAGACCGGCGATAATCATGCCTTCGATCAATACATAGGGATCGCTTTCCATGATCATGCGATCGGCGAAAGTGCCGGAGTCGCCTTCATCTGCGTTGACAACAATATATTTTTGCTCGGCCGGCGCATCCAGTACCGTTTTCCATTTGATGCCGGTAGGAAATGCCGCTCCACCACGACCCCGCAGACCCGATTCCTGGACCGTGCTGACGATATCGTTGGCGCTACAACCAAGTGCATTCTTCAGACCACTGAAACCCCCGTTTGTGATGTAATCATCGACCGACAGGGGGTCACTCAAGCCCACCCGCGCAAACGTCAGGCGTGTCTGATTTTTCAGGTATGGAATTTCTTCAGTAGCGCCAAGCGCCAGTGGACCGCCATCCGGACTATTGCCACCATTGACCTCATTGACAAGACCCGATTCGAAAAGACTCTCTACATCATTTGGTGACACAGGACCGTAGGCATAGCGGGTACCGTCCTTTTCAATCTCGACCATGGGTTCCAGCCAGTAAAGACCGCGAGAACCATTGCGTACGATATCGATATCGAGATCGCGTTGCTCAGCCACCGCGCGTATCCCATCGGCAACCTTGTCGGCGCCAAGCGATCTTGCTGTCGTATCCTGTGGAACAAATACTTTCATTGACTATTCCGAAACAAGCTCGTCCAGCGCGTCCGCGGTGACCCGGCCGTGCACCGAATCGTCAATCATGACCGCAGGAGAACAGGCGCAGTTACCAAGACAATAGACAGGTTCGAGGGAGATTTTTCCGTCAGCCGTGGTCTCGTGGAAGTCGATACCGAGTTTGTCTTTCGCGTGCGCTTCCAGGTCACGGGCACCCATGGCCTGGCAGGCCTCTGATCGGCAGATATATAAGGTGCGTTGCCCCGGTTTTGTCGTACGAAACAAATGATAAAAACTGATGACTCCGTGGACTTCGGCCCGGCTGAGGTTGAGTACGTCCGCGATGACCTCGACTGCATCATCAGCAATAAATCCAAAATGATCCTGTACGGCGTGCAGGACAGGCAGCAGCGCGCCTGGCTTGTGGGCCAGGCCATCGGCGATTTTGCGTATCGCCTGTTTATCTTTTGCGTCCACAGGTGCGGCTGCAGGTGCTTCCATGGTCGACCTCTTCCCGGTCAGCTCTTTGGCTAAGCCATTGTTGCGAGTGTAATTAATCATTGTACAACCCTGCAAAGCCGGGTGTCAGCGGGGCACAATCCGCACAATCTCCTGATAGTGAACTACAATCAATTCAATGACTTGTACGCTACATGGTGCCGGTGTTAGCCTGATCAGGCTACCACCGGCACCGGAGAACCAGAACAATGCCCGCCGAGCAGCACAAGAATCCAAAGCCCGATATTGAGATCGCCCGCGCGACCGAGATGAAACCGATTACGGAGATTGCGTCCGAGCTCGGGATCAACGAGGACTGCCTGGTGCAGTATGGCAAGTACAAAGCCAAGATCTCCATGGAATGCATCGAAAAACTCAAAGACAAACCCGACGGCAAACTGATTCTCGTCGCCGGTATCACACCAACAAAAGCAGGTGAAGGAAAAACAACGACAACCGTCGGGCTTGGTGATGGACTGCGGCGCATCGGCAAAAAAGCTGCCATTTGTCTGCGTGAACCATCCCTGGGACCCTGCTTCGGTATCAAGGGCGGTGCCGCCGGCGGCGGTTACGCACAAGTCGTGCCGATGGAAGACATCAACCTGCACTTCACCGGTGACATGCATGCAATCGGTGCCGCACATAACCTGCTTGCGGCGATGATTGACAACCATATCCACTGGGATAACAGTCTTAAGATCGATCGTCGCCGTGTTTCCTGGCGACGCGTTGTTGATATGAACGACCGCGCCTTGCGCGAGATCGTAAACAGCCTTGGCGGTGTACCAAACGGTTTCCCGCGATCGGATGGTTTTGACATCACCGTTGCATCCGAAGTCATGGCCATCTTTTGCCTGGCACGCAATCTGAAGGATCTCGAGGATCGTCTGTCAAATATTATTGTCGCCCATACGCGCGATCTAAAACCGGTGCATGCGCATGAGTTGCAGGCCCAGGGTGCCATGACCGTATTGCTGAAAGATGCGATACAGCCCAACCTTGTACAGACACTGGAACACACACCTGCGTTTGTGCACGGCGGTCCATTTGCCAATATCGCTCATGGCTGCAACTCGGTGCTTGCTACAACAACGGCGTTGAAACTTGCAGACTATGTTGTGACCGAGGCAGGTTTTGGCGCCGACCTCGGTGCCGAAAAATTCTTCAACATCAAATGTCGTAAATCCGGTCTCAAACCCGATTGTGCTGCAATTGTCGGCACTCTGCGTGCTCTCAAGATGCATGGTGGTGCATCGCTGGACAATCTTGGCAATGAAAACCTTGTTGCCGTTGCCAAGGGTGTGGACAACCTTCTACGTCATGTTGAGAACACACGAAACTTTGGTGTGCCGGTGGTTGTTGCTCTGAATCGTTTCTCCAGCGACACCGAGGCAGAAATGAACATGGTACGCCAGGGCTGTTCCGAGCTCGGCGTTGAGGTTATTTTCTGCGATCACTGGGCAATGGGCGGCGAAGGTGCAATCGATCTGGCAGAGACCATCGTACGTACCATCGATGAGAACAAAGCAGATTTCCGCTTGTTATACGAAGACAGCCTGCCTTTGTGGGACAAAATTCGCACGATTGCCCAAAACATCTATGGTGCGCAAGGCATTATCGCCGATCAAAAAGTTCGCAATCAGATCGCCAAGTTCCAGGAAGACGGCTACGGCGAATTCCCGGTGTGTATCGCAAAAACACCACTGAGTTTTACCACCGATCCGGACGCAAAGGGCGTACCAAAAAATCACGTGGTCCCGATACGCGAAGTGCGACTGTCAAAGGGAGCAGAGTTCCTGGTCGCAATCTGTGGCGATGTCATGACCATGCCCGGTTTGCCGCGGGAACCCGCCGCGGTGCGAGTGGGTATTGACAAAGACGGCGAGATCGAGGGTCTGGCCTGAAAAGACGTAACCCGGTGCCGGCGTTTAAATTATTAACTTATTTTACAAATAAATTAATAAAGTTAAAACCGGCACCGC
>CBDUSC010000090.1:0-6895 GCA_965369735.1 uncultured bacterium | reverse complement strand
CAACGCAAGCGCCTCATCCAGGCGGCCCAGGGACCCGGCCAGATAAGCCGCATCGCCGAGGATGTCAAGATCTGTCGGGTCCAGATCCAGCGCGCGCTCAAGATACTGCGCCGCCGCTACCAGGTCGCGGTCGTAAAGGACCGCGATATAACCGAGGCGTGCAAAGCCATTGGCATAGTTCGGATCGATCGTTAGTGCGTTGTTCGCGGCTTCGCGGGCCAGCGCAAAGCCCTCCTCGTGGGGCCGCAGACCCCTGTTTGTTTGGTCGCAGTACACGGTGGCAAGGCCATCCCATGCGGCGATGTAGTCCGGGGCAATGGCCAACACCTGCTGGTACAACGCGATGGATTGCTCGAAAGCCTTGGCCGTGCCCTGGCGTCCCATATGGCGGGCCTGCAGATAGAGCGAATAGGCTTCCGGATCGATTTCTTTGGCAACTGGCGCCGCGCCCAGCAGCTTGACCTTGAGCTGCACCACCACTTCGGCGGCAATTTCATCCTGGATGGCGAAGATGTCGTCGAGCGTGCGGTCATAAGTGTCCGACCACAGATGATAACCGTCCTCGGCCTGGATCAGCTGGGTGGTAATACGCACCCGGTTGCCGGACTTGCGTACCGAGCCCTCCAGCACATGGGCAACATTGAGCTCTTCACCAATCTGCGCGACCTTTACATCCTTGTCCTTATAGGTGAACGACGAGGTCCGTGCCGCCACTCGCAGATCCGGAATCTTGGTAAGCAGGTTGAGCAATTCCTCTGAGAGTCCGTCAGAGAAATATTCCTGCTCTTCATCGGAACTCATGTTTACAAAGGGCAGCACCGCAATGGACTTGTCAAATCCCGCTGATTTGTGAGTTTCAGTGACAGCCTTTTCGGTAATATCCTGCGTCGTGGCTTCGACCCCTGCAGCATCACTATCGACCTCGCGTTCGCGCTTGAGGCCATCCGGGGTGAGTTCAAAGGCCCAGGCGAAAATCACTGCGAATGGAAACCCGAGAAAAAGAAATATCAGCAGGACATGGAATATCCAACCCGGGGCAGTGATGTTGTTCAGCATGACATCAGCTACCTGCATCACCAGCCACGCAGTGATGATGTAGGCAATCGCTACCTTGAATACATTACGGCGTTTGAGTTCTGTGAATAAGGACAAGAGACGGCTTCCTTGTGTCCACAATCGCAGCTTAGCGTACCTGCTAAACCACCGAATGCCAAAGGAATCAGTCTTCGAGCATGGGCGTACGAGACAGAACCCGCATGGGGTCCGCCGGGACTTCGCGCACGTTGCTGCCGCGGACGGAGTGGCTGATTCTGTAGATTCTGAAACTTGCCGGCTCGGCAACGGCAATACCGATAATAATGACGACCTCACCATCGATAATGGCTCGATCATCATTCACGGTCTGATCGCAGACGACAAAAAAGGCATCCGCGGACGAGCGCCCCGGGAAGGCACCCGATTGAAACAATTCGTCCAGGAAATCACTGACGCGCAAACGCAGCCTTTCCCACAGCATCGCATCGTTTCGCTCGAACACAACCCAGCGTGTCGCTTTTTCAATACTGTCTGTGATGAACAGAGCCAGACGTCGGGCAGGTAGATACCGCCAGTCGGACTGGGACGCCTGGCTTCCCGCCAATGTCAAAGCGACACTCGGTGCAACGGTACCGGGTCTGATCGATTGCAAGGTGCTGATGCCGATACGATGCATTGCGTTACGCTGTGTTTGTGTGAGGTCGCATTGAGGCCTCACAATTCCGCGCAACGATGCTGCGTCACCCGATGGTGGGTTCCAGACGCCGCTGAGGCGGTCGATGCGCGCAATCACGCCAGCCATGCTCGCCGCAGCACCAAAATCGAGCAGACGACCACTCATTTTGTCCCGCAACCTGATACGCGGAAAAAACATCACGGTGTTTTCACTGCCAAGACCTGTCTCGGCAAAACCGTCCAACAGATCATCGGGTTGGGCCCAGCGCCGTGGCGGATCCAGCAACAACATAGCGCGATGCGCGCGGCAGTAGCGTTGCGCTGCCAACAGCGCCACCGGCCCAACATCGGAATCCCGGCTCAACGGTGGCAATACGAGCATGTTGATTCCGCCGCCATTGCTCTGGATCTGATCCAGCGCAAACAATCCTGTGGATTCGGTCGCCGAACCGATCAAATCATAATCGCTGAGATCATCACCATCATCGCCATCGCGGCGTGCATTGATATATTCAACTGCCCCGGAGCTGTCCATGGCCTGGGTTGCATCCGGTCGCACTGATGGCAGCGGGTCTTGCGCCCGCAAAAGCTGTGATGTCAGCAACATCTCATCAAGCGAGTCATCAAGCCCGGCTTTTATGGATACGCTGGTATAGATTTCCTGATCTCTGACTACACTCGAGTCGAAATCTGCAAGTCTCTGCACAACCAGGTTGAACCGCTCGGGTTCGTTGTCGCCGATATTGTCATAGTCCACTGCAACACGTACCGCTTCGTGCGCGCCAGGGTGTACCGCCCGTAGCACCAGCTTTTCATAACCGCACGGCAGGACAATGCTGGCGCAGCGGCCGGCATTGATGATGCGCACAATGATTGCGTCGCGCCCGCCATTGTCAAAAAACTGATCCACCGCGTAGCTCAGCGGGCTACGCTTCCAAAAACCCCCAAATGTCTCCGTGTACTCGCGATAACTGTTGATTTTTACGGCCTGGTTCAGCGGACCACGGCAGGTTCGGCCGACAAACGCGGTGACGGAGGCGGGAGCAGCCGGGATGGCTTGCTCTTGGGACGGTTGTTCTTCGACATGAAAACCCGGTGACAGGTTGTCAGTCACTTTTGCCTCCGGTTTTGGGTGCCCGAGTAAAGGTAACACAGCGTCGCAGAAACCTGGCAAAACGTCGGAAAAATTGACACCACTGGCGCCCGATTTTCGCACAACATTTTGTGCGCAACATCCGGGTCGCACACAGTACTTGAATACGGCACACTCTCGAGATGCACAAAACGACAGGTCGCTGGCAGCTTGGTTTGTTCCTCGCACTGATCACAACAGTAATGTGGGGCATGCTGCCTATTGCGCTAAAAATTCTTCTCTTTTCAATGGACCCCTACACCTTGACCTGGTATCGCTTCCTGGCGGCTACCGTGGTTCTTGGCATTTGGCTGCTCGCAAAAGGCGACATGCCGGGTTTTCGCGACAAAACCAGGTTCGTGATCGGGCTGCTCACAATTGCCGTGGTTGGTTTGTCGGCAAACTTTGTCTTGTATATCGTCGGTCTGGATTCCATATCACCGGGCACGGCACAGATCGTGATCCAGCTTGCACCCATGTTTTTGCTGGTTGGCGGCCTGGTCTTTTTCAAGGAGCGATTCAGCCGGCGCCAGTGGGCGGGTTTTGTTATTTTGTCTGTTGGTTTGCTTTTGTTTTTCAACCGGCGGCTTATCGAACTTTTTACGGAGCTGGGCAGCTACACCATTGGTGTGCTTTTTATTGTTGCGGCATCAATCACCTGGGCAGCCTACGCACTGGCACAAAAACAACTGCTGCGTGATTACTCATCGGCGCAGGTCATGTTCATCATATTCCTTGTCGCGTTGATCGCATTTTTTGTGCCAACCGAGCTGGGCCAGATCAAGACCCTCGATACCAGCGGTATCGCAATACTCGTATTTGCCAGTATCAACACGCTGATCGCATATGGCTGTTTTGCCGAAGCGCTCAACCACTGGGAGGCATCAAGACTCAGCGCGGTGCTTGCGATTACTCCGTTGCAGACCATATTGTTTATGTGGCTGATCGCTGCCTGGATGCCGGGACTTCTGAACCCGGAAAATATTGGCAGCATCGGTCTGACCGGTGCCCTGCTCGTCGTTACCGGATCCATCATGACCTCGCTGGGCAGCCCGGCAGATGCTGAAGACCAGGAGCCATGTCCGATTATCCGCGAGTGAGCTTTGTCTGGCTCGACTTGTCTAGCTCACCCGGCCCACCGGGCTGCGCAACCTGAACCGGCTGTATTTGAACAACGGAATCAGGATCATCCCCGCGAAAAAGCCGCCAAGGTGAGCGCGGAACGCAACACCGCCACCGGACCCGGATGCAGCAAGGCTGCTGATCAACTGCATGACAAACCAGATACCCAGTACCGCTGCTGCGGGCATGCGCATGGTGTGAATATAAAAGCCAATAGGAATTGCCACCAGTACCCGGGCGTGTGGAAAAAGCAAAATGTACGCGCCCAGTACGCCTGAGATCGCGCCACTTGCGCCGATCATCGGGATTTCGGATGTGGGGTTGGGCAAAGCTTGCGCGAACACCGCGGCAACGCCACACAACAGATAGAACACGACGAAACGGAAATGGCCCATGCTGTCTTCGACGTTGTCACCAAATATCCACAAGTACAGCATGTTGGATATCAGGTGCATCCAGCCGCCGTGCAAAAACATCGATGTCACAACCGACATCGTGGCCGGAACCATTACGATATGTTCCGGAAGCTGTGCATGCTGAAACAACACGGCGGGTATGACACCGAGGCCGTATACCAGTGTCCTGAAACCGGATGATGGCTGCGACACCTGGAACAGGAAAACAACGCAGCAGGCAGCGATCAAAAAAATCGTAACCAGTGGTGAAATACTGCTTGGATTGTCATCCCTGATTGGTATCACTGATGCCAGATCCCCCGCGCTACTACAATCCCATCCTACATGCTTTTCAAAGACCAAAGCACGAGAGCTGACTGCATGGGTACAATGCAGCCATGAACCAGACACCCGACATCGCAAAAATGAAGCGATTCGCTGCGCAGGGTAACCGCATTGCGCAGTACAACCTGGGCGTCTTGTTATTGAACCGCAGCGCAGGTGGCCAGATCACGGAAGAAGCACACCGCTGGCTGCTCGAATCTGGCAAACAGGGCTTTGCTCCTGCACAGGTCGCACTGGGTTCGATATATCTCAAACTTAGAGGCCAGGACTACAACCCGGGTCGCGCGGCGTACTGGTTCGAGGAAGCATCCCGCCAGGGATCGGCTGATGCGCAGTACCGACTCGCCGAATTGCGCGGCATGAATGAAGAAATCGATGTCGGATATCAACTCACCCGACAGGGTTTCGAACAGGCGGCCGCACAAAATCACAGCTCGGCGCTATGCCAGCTCGCCTATTGCCAGGACCATGGCATCGGCGGCGGCATCGAACCGGCAGAAGCAACCCGTACCTGGATGCGCGTAGCCGATCTCGGCGCACCCCGCGCTGCCAGCAATCTTGGCTGGCGATACAGAAACGGTTTTACTGTAAAACAGGATCCCATACGCTCGCTGGCCTGGTATTTGCGCGCAGAAGCAGCCGATTATCCGGGCGCGGCAGAGGCTGTCGCGTCGCTGGCCGATGCGCTGAGCGAACAGGAATTCGATTTTGCACGCGAGCTGGCCGCTGGGACGATTGATCACAGCGATCCTGTATCAACAGACAAAGGTATTCTCGATTTCGAACAGCTGGGGTTGAGTACTGCACCGCGCGTGTCGCGACTAAAAAGATTTTTCACCATAGACGAATGCGATCACCTGGTGCGTACTGCGCGACCGTTCATGCAACCATCAAAAGTAATCACCAAATCGGGCGCCGAGGAAGATGATGTACGAAGCAGCGAGGAGTCACCGATCTGGGACCAGATTCGCGATCTCGTTGTACATCGTCTTGAGGCACGTATGCACGATCTGTCGAATACGCCGATTCTTCACGGCGAACCCATTATGGTATTGCATTACGGCAAAGGTATGGAATACAAGCCGCACGAGGACTACTTCAACCCCGATACCGATCACATGCAGGAACAGCTCAGCCGTGGCGGCCAGCGCCTTGTAACGATTATTACCTATCTCAGTTCTGTAGCCGAGGGCGGCGCCACCGATTTTCCGAAAGCGGATATCTCGGTCGCACCTGTAAAAGGTGATGCGGTGATGTTTTTTAACACCCTCGAAGACGGCATGCCCGATCCGCTGACAAAGCACGCCGGCACGCCGGTCGTATCGGGCGACAAATGGCTTGCCACGCGCTGGATACGCGAGTGGAACTGGCGCGAGCCACACCCCTATGTGCGGCCCGCTGATCGCAAGTAGTTTATTAGCGGGTTACTTGCCGGGCAGCCCCGCATAGTACGCCGCCAGATCGTCGATATCCGCATCGCTGAGACCGGAAACAATTGGCACCATCAAAGGATCGGCACGCTGGCCATCACGAAACGCTTTCATCTGCTTGGCCAGGTACGGCTCTTGCTGACCGGCAATATTCGGCCACAAAGGGTTCACGCTGATACCCGCGGGTCCGTGACAGGCTGCGCAGGCCGATGCTTTTTCCTTACCCGCTGCCGCATCCCCCGCGAATGCGGGAGATGCCAGTGCACAAAAAACCAAAGCCGCTACGAATTTTTTCATAAAGTTTTCTCCTGATTGCTAGCCCATCGCCGCGGCTGGCTCGGTTTCCGGTTCCGCATCATCGTTGTAATACACGGCGGGCCGGGTTTCGCCACGGCCGATCGTAAGCAGATCCCACAGCAATATCACGACACCCAGCATGGTCACGTAGCCAAATATCTGGCGCCACCACATACCCTGTATGAACCAGGGGTGGCGCTGGGCTTCAAAAAACGCCGCCCATGTCGATCCACCCGTGGCGCGCTCGATAAATGCCTGCTCATAACCGGCTACCAGCAGCCCCATGGTCATGCCCAGCACGCCCAAATTCAGCAACGCAAACGACCACTTCCATTTCCAGCCATTGCCCGGCAGACCACCGGCCATCCACACATCTCCGCGCCATTTTTGCAACGCGATATAAATAATGGCGATGATGATCGTGGCATAGGCGCCAAAGAACGCCAGGTGGCCATGCGATGCTG
>CBDUSC010000089.1:0-6898 GCA_965369735.1 uncultured bacterium | reverse complement strand
ACTCCCAAGAGTAACTTCACCACTGCGATCTATCTCGTCTCGCGAAATTATGGATGTCGGAGAAAGTGTAGCCGGGTTGGGATCATTGGGATCAATTGTCTGCTTTAATCGTGAGCCAACCAGCTCCCGAGTTTCAGTTGCCAAATGGGGTTGCTCTTTGAGCTCCGAATAGCGTTCGCTCGGGCGATAATCACCGCCGGACGCGCACCCTGACAAACCTATAGACATTGCTCCTGCTACGGTCCCAATCAGCAGTCTTTGCGCTGTGTTCATATTTCTTCCTGATCCGGGCTGATATAACCGGCATTCAAAGCCGGCCCGTTGTTACAGTATCTCATCAACAAGGGTGCTATCGACCACCCGTCGCCACCCACGGCAGATTGCTTACATCCCCACCAAAAACCACATCGGTCGGCGAAAGAACAGCCGGGCTGGGGTCATTCACATCAATTGTCATGCGAATTCGCGATCCGGTCAGCTCGACAGTACGGGTTATTGGCTGTGGCTCTGATCGCAACCGTGCATATTGGCTTGTGTCAGCCGTCTCGGGCGTCGCGCAGCCGCTGCAGAAAACAGCAAGCACGAGTGATATGAATATCTTTGCCCTGGTCAAATGAAAGCCTCCAGTAACACTAGGCAGATTATAACTCAGATAGTTCCTTTGCCGGCCGCTAATACCACTGACTATGCTGCAGCGCAGATAACACTCATAATGCACCCAGACCCGGTTCTGTGGTCATATTTACTGAACAAAAACCCGGGGACACGGAGAATAGACATCATGCTGAATAACCAATGCCGCCAACCCTGCAACAGGCGTAGTGACCCTGTCAGCGGCAAGTTGGTGCCTGCGGTATGTCTATTGGCACTGGTACTGGCGTCGCTGAGTGGTTGTGCGGTCAACCCGACCGGTGGCATGGATTTTGTGCTGATGTCCGAGGAAAAGGAGATCGCGCTGGGCCGCCAGATGCACTCCGAAATACTGGCCGAATTCGGCGGCGCCTACAACGATCCGGCATTGCAGGCGTATGTCACCGAAATTGGCACAAAGCTGGCCGCTGTCAGTGATCGGCCCGAGCTGGACTATACGTTTACGTTGCTGGATGACGACACGGTCAATGCTTTTGCCACGCCCGGCGGCTATGTGTACATCACCCGTGGAATTCTGACCCATATGAATTCCGAGGCCGAGATGGCTGCCGTTCTGGGTCATGAAATTGGACATATTACCGCCAGGCACGCGGTACAAAAGCACAGCAAGGCAACGATATTCAGCGCCATTGGAACGGCAGCCACTTATGCAACCGGTAGCAACGCGGCATCCAACGTAACCAATTTTTTTGGTGGCGCGCTGATACAGGGCTATGGCAGATCTGCCGAGCTGCAGGCGGATGGTCTGGGCGCAGAGTACATTGCAAAGGCCGGCTACCCGGCCGAATCGATGCTTGAGGTGATAGGAATATTGAAGGCTCGCGAACAATTCGAAGTCGAGCGCGCAAGGATCGAGGGCCGCGAAGCCAATGTTTATCATGGGCTGTTTTCTTCCCACCCGGACCACGACACCCGCCTGCAGGAGGTCGTTGGCGCTGCAGACCAATACGGCGGTGACAATTCATCGAATGTCCGGGCCGACTACTACTTTAAACAAATAGACGGAATGACCTATGGCGACAGCCGTGGTGTAACTGTTGTTCGCAACAACGAGTTTTTTCATTCCGGTCTCGGGATGAAAATCACCTTTCCAAAGGGCTGGAACCTGACTAACTACCCGGACCGGGTTATCGCCATGTCGCTGAATGGCGGTGCCTTTTTGCAGGTGCACGGGCAACCCATCGATGGCGCCTACTCGCCCAGGGATTTCATGGCGCGCAAACTCGGCATCCACGACATTCGAGATGGCAAGGAAATCACTATTGCCGGCATGCCCGCTTACCTGGCAGTGGCAAGCCACGCCAATTCACCCTATGGCAAGCGACCGGTACGTTACGCCATTGTATTTGACGAATCCCGTGGTGTGGCTGTGATTTTTTCCGGGGCCGGACGCGATGACCGGCATGAAATTGGCAACGATGGCGACTTCATCAAAGCGATCTTCAGTTTTAACCAGATGAATCAGAGTGATTATCGGCTCGCGAAGGCACCGCGAATACATATCGTGCAAGTAGACGAATCGACGAGCATTGGAGATTACGCAAGAAGTTCGCCGATTGGCCTGTATGCTGTACAGCAGCTGCGGATCATCAATCATCTATATCCGGATGGTGAACCAAAACCCGGTCAGATGATCAAGATAGTCGAGTAAAATCTAAAGGGACGATGACAACAACAATGACCAACTTATCAAACCGTAGCTACCGAGCACTTGGGCTTGCTGTTTTATTTGCACTCTGGCTGATTTCAACAGAATCAATTGCCCAGGATGACCTTGTCGAAATATTCGAAAATTACAGCCCAAGCGTTCTTACGGTTTTGGTACTGGATAAAGACGGCAGACAAAGACGCCAGGGTAGCGGGTTTATCGTTGACACCAGCGGCATTGTCGCGACCAGTCTTCCGCTGATCGAACGCGCTGTAACCATAAAACTCAAGTCCACCGACGGCACCGTGAGAATCGCAAGCTCGATTCTCAAAATCGATCGCGACTGGGGCGTTGCCCTGCTGCAGACAGAAAAATTCGATGCAGGTGCTTTGACGCTGGCCAAACCGCAAGATATTCAAATCGGAATGGATGTGGTCACGATGGGCAGCCCCGAAGGCGTTAATGTCACGCTGTCACAGGGTGTGGTACTGGGTAAAATCACTCATGCGGATTCCGATGACTTGCTGCAGATCTCGAATGCAATCGGCTCGGGCAGCGTTGGCGGACCGGTCATTACCGATAACGGCGATGTCATCGGGCTCGCCGCCGCGATGGTGAGACGAGGTCAGCCAGTACGATTGGCAATACCGTCGCGAATTATTCGTGATTTGCTTGATGAAGCCGATCCCGACAATGTCGTACAGGACCTTGCCAAGCTGAGCGAAAAGATCGAAGAGACCAAGGCAGTGCTGGACGTTCTTCGCACCGAGATGGAGCAGGAGTGTAAAGGCGAAGACCTGGCGATGATCGACTTCATCATCAACTCCGCAATTTCTACAGGCGCAGGAATATACAACGCGGGTCATCACCTGGGTTGTTACAAGATTTATGAAGGCGCCGGATTCCAGATTCTTTACCGTCTCGAGGATCGTTGCCCAAAGGCCAGCGAATTCATGATGCGTGCTCTGCAGGAGGCGGGAACCACGCGGAACCTGGGCCAGTACTCATCTGTCGCGGGCAATCAAGCGTGGATAATGCGTGTTGCGTTTGACTCGATGACTGGCGCGCGCGGGTTGCAGGCGGAAGCTGAGCGGCGCGCCGATGATGGCGAGCAGCCCGACGAAACCGGCACCTGATCAGCAGCAAACAGCCCGGAGCAACCACCGCGCTGGCCATCTGGTAACAGATGATTCAAAAGGGGTGATTCATGGCCGCAAATAGTGGTTCCGACAGGACCGTCGGCAGCATCCTGGTCGTAATGGCTGCGTTTGTCATCGTGGTGGCAGGCATGCGCGCAGCTTCGCCGATCATGGTAACGCTGTTGCTATCACTGTTTATCGCCATGATTGCCGCGCCACCCATGTTTTGGTTGCGAGACAGAGGCCTGCCGGTACCACTGGCACTCCTGGTGGTCATCCTCAGCATTGCCGGTATCGGCTTTTTGCTCGGTGTTGTAATTGGAAATTCGATCAACGATTTTTCATCCAATCTCCCGCAGTATCAGACACGTCTGCAGGCCATAACCGGTGAATTCATCACCTGGCTATCGGCGTTTGGAATCGATATCTCAAACCCCTCAATCCGAGATCAGTTTGACCCGGGCAAAATCATGCAACTGGCTGCGAGCATGCTGTCTGGTCTCGGTAATGCGTTGACAAATGCGTTCCTGATATTGATCACCGTAATTTTCATGCTGTTCGAAGCATCGAGCCTTCCGGCAAAACTGCGCGCCGCTATTGCCAATCCCGAGTCGCCGCTAAAAGACCTGAAGCAGTTCAACCGGAACATCAACCGATACATCGCATTGAAATCCGTAGTCAGCCTGGTGACAGGCCTCACCGTTGCCATCTGGCTGTTTATCATCAAGGTGGACTACCCACTGCTTTGGGGTTTGCTGGCATTCTTTTTCAATTTTGTCCCCAACATCGGTTCGATCATCGCTGCAATACCCGCGGTCTTGCTGGCGTTGATCCAATACGGTGTCGGCACCGCCGCAGCTGCCGCCGCCGGGTTTCTTGTTATCAATATCGTGATGGGAAATTTCATTGAACCCCGTTTTGTGGGCCGCGGTCTCGGCATGTCTCCACTCGTGGTGTTCTTGTCCCTGGTTTTCTGGGGCTGGGTGCTGGGACCGGTAGGCATGCTCTTGTCGGTGCCGCTGACCATGACGCTGCAGATCGCGCTGGGCAGCCACGCCAATACGCGCTGGATCGCTATTTTGCTTGGCCCGGAAATCCGGGAAGACGAGCAAAAAGAGAATGGCGACCAGGCTGAGGATACCGGCTAACCATCGACAGAGGCTGTCAGGCGTCCCAGCTCATATTCTCGAGATATATGCGCAATGCGCCGGCGCTGCGAAATTTTTTGTAAATCAGCGATCGCCTCAGGCCACGACAGATTTTTTTCACCACCGGCGGGTGGTTCTTGTAATGCCGGCTTCCACCGATAACTTCGTGGAATACCTTGATAATGTCATAGACATCCTCGCGGATGTTTTCCCCGGTAGGACTGTCCCAGCGATACAGATCGACAAATTTGATATCAAAGCCGATACCGCGGCGCGAAACCATGACATTCTCGGAATGAAGATCGCCATGATAGTCGCGTGCGTTGTGGATCATCTCCAGACCCACGACCATCTGATGCAACAGGTGTAGCCCTTCAAACACCGTCAGGCGTCTGCGGCGCTGGCGTTTGACAAAATCCTTGAGGATTTCCCCTTCGACCAGCTCCGATACCAGGAACTTGATCTCGGCACCCTTGTAATCAAAACATTCCATCGTCAGGTACTGGATCAACACCGGACAATGGCGCAGTTTGTAGAATTTCCGAGCGTGATATTTGGCGGCCCGATTGCGAATGTTTCTTTGCGGGAAAAACAGTTTTGCAGCGCGGTCTATGCCAGTCGCGATCTCGCGTACGTGGTAGACCTCACCTTCCCAGCCACCACCAAGTTTGTCGAGAACTTCGTATTTGCCTGCCAGAATGGACCCTGGTTTGAGTCTAAATGCCTTTGTCTTCGCCAAATTCGCAGAGTTCCTGATCCAGCCGGCGCGCTTCCATGAGGTCGTCAACGCGGCTCCATGCAGCTTTGTTCAATTGCTCGCGCCTGTACGTGCGCCGATCCAGTTCGCGCATGAACTCGTCCATGTCGATCTCATCAAGCGCATCGTTTTCGTCGTCATCACGAGTATTTGCTTCATCTCGTTTGCTCATAGTACCGCTCTCCTGCTAAGTCTATGGGCCCGGCGTGCCACAAAGATCGGCGACTATACTGATATTTCGTCACAGGTCAAATTGCATCAAACGGGTGGCGGAGAACAATGGTCTGCTCGCGATCCGGTCCGGTCGAGATGATATCGATGGGGCGGCTCACGATTGTCTCGATCCGGTTCAGATAATCGCGCGCCGCCTGCGGCAGCTTTTCAGATTCGGTAATACCAATGGTTGAGTCCTTCCAGCCTGGCATTTCCTCGTAGACAGGTTCGCAATCAGCATAATTGTCCGCCGCCATCGGTGGTGCGTCGATGACTTCATTATTGATGCGATAGCCCGTGCAGATGCGTAGCGTCTCGAGACCATCCAGTACATCGAGTTTTGTGACACACAAACCGGTGACGCTGTTGTTGAGCACCGACCGCTTCAGCGCAACGGCGTCAAACCAGCCACAGCGGCGCGGTCTCCCGGTGGTTGCCCCGAACTCGTGGCCTGCCTTCGCCAGGTGCCGCCCCGATTCATCAAACAACTCGGTGGGAAACGGACCAGCACCAACGCGTGTCGCATAGGCCTTGACGATTCCCAGCACGTAATCGAGATCCGCCGGTCCGATACCGGTTCCGGTCGCCGCACCACCTGCGGTGGTATTTGACGATGTTACGAACGGGTAGGTACCGAGATCGACATCCAGCAAGCCACCCTGCGCACCTTCAAACAACACATTTTTGCCCTGCTCCTGCATGTCGCCCAACAGGCGTGTTACATCGGCAACCGCCGGTTTGATGCGCTCTCCAAGATCGAGCGTGTTCTCCAGGACTTCCTGAAAATCCACAGCATCCGCCTTGAAATAGTTCTGCAAGACAAAGTTGTGATAATCGAGAACCTCACCGAGCTTCGCGGCAAATCGTTCACGATAAAACAGATCGGACACCCGCAGCGCGCGCCGTGCGACTTTGTCCTCGTAGGCCGGTCCTATACCCCTGCCAGTTGTCCCGATGGCACGATCACCGCGCGCACGTTCGCGTTCACGATCAAGGGATACATGGGACGGCAATACCAGCGGACACGCCGGGCTGATGCGCAGACGATCCAGCACCGGTATGCCGCGCGATTCCAGCTCGTCGATCTCACTGATCAGTGCTGGCACCGACAGCACGACACCATTGCCGATCAGGCATAGCACCTTGTCGCGCAATATGCCGGAAGGTATCAGGTGCAAAACGGTCTTGTCCCCGTCGATGACAAGCGTATGACCCGCATTGTGACCACCCTGGAAACGAGCGACGGCTGCCGCGCGCTCGGTCAGAAGATCGACGATCTTGCCCTTGCCTTCGTCGCCCCACTGCGTGCCGATGACTACAACGTTCCTGCCCATCAGAACCT
>CBDUSC010000088.1:0-6971 GCA_965369735.1 uncultured bacterium | reverse complement strand
GAGCCCCGGGTTGTGATCCCGGTCGTCGTGGGTTCGAGTCCCATCGTCCACCCCATCCAGATTTGACCCGGATTTAGCAAGGGCCGTTAGCTCAATCAGGCAGAGCAGGAGACTCTTAATCTCAAGGTTATAGGTTCGATTCCTATACGGCCCACCACATTTATGCAGGTATAATGGCCGGCTTGGCAACAAGACCGGCGAAAGTGGCGGAATTGGCAGACGCGCAGGGTTTAGGTCCCTGTGGGGTAATACCCGTGAGAGTTCGAGTCTCTCCTTTCGCACCAGTTTTGGTAGCGTGTACATTGATAACGAGGAAAGCAAACCATGCAGGTTTCTGTTGAGGCCACCAACGGTCTGGAAAGGCGGATGAAAGTCCAGATACCGGCCGATCAGATAGAAAGCGAAGTCGATCAACGCTTGCGGCGTGTTGGAAAAACCGCAAAGTTGAAGGGATTTCGCCCGGGCAAAGTACCGTTCAAGGTGATTCGCAAGGAATACGGTGGCCAGGTGCGCCGCGAAGTATTGAGCGAGGTCATGCAATCGAGTTTTACAGAAGCGATCACCAGGGAAAAGCTGCGACCGGCGGGTGGGCCGCGCATCGAAGCCGATGAAGTGGAGCAGGGCCAGGACCTGCAGTACACGGCAGTGTTTGAAATCTATCCGGAAATCGAAATTTCGGATGTCTCCAGTATTGCGGTCGAAAAACCAGTCGCCGAAATCCTCAAAGAGGATATCGACGCAATGGTCGAAAATCTACGCCAGCAACGGGCTGATTGGGAAACCGTGGATCGTGCTGCGAGCGATGGCGACCAGGTCACCGTCGACTATAGTGGCACGCTGGACGGTGAGGCGTTTGACGGTGGCAAGGGCGAAGCTGTGCCGATCGTGCTCGGTGCCGGCCGCATGCTGCCGGATTTTGAAAGAGGTCTTGAGGGTATCGCGGCAGGCGAATCACGTAGCTTCGATGTGGCCTTTCCCGAGGACTACCCGGCGGAAAATCTCGCCAGCAAAACCGCCAATTTTGCCGCGGCCGCAAAATCTGTGGAGCAGCAAGTGCTACCCGAGCTCGACGAGGAGTTTTGCAAGGCATTTGGTGTCGACGATGGCGATGTGGAAAAGCTGGGCGAGGAAGTCGCCAGCCACATGCGCAAGGAAATGGAGCAAAAGGTCAAACAGATTCTCAAGGCAGCGGTGCTGGATAAATTACTGGAAGCCAACCCGATCGAACTGCCGCAGGCACTGGTGGACGACGAGGTGACCCAGCTGCAGCACGATACGGCGCGCCGCCTTGGGCAGGCCGATGGCGCGCAATTGCCCCCCAGAGAACCGTTCGAGGAACAGGCACGGAGACGTGTATCGCTGGGGCTGCTGATCAATGAAGTCATCAAGACGCAGAATATCGAGATCGACAAAACAAAAGTATCCGCGCATATCACGGATCTGGCCGATGGCTACCCGGAACCGGAGGCCGTAATCAAGGCCTACAACAGCCAGGCTACGCTGATGGCGCAGGCGGAAGTCACGGTACTGGAACAGCAGGTTGTCGACTGGCTGCTGGAGCAGGCAAAAATCACCGAAACACAGATCGCATTCAAGGAACTGATGAACTTCGGCAAATAGTTAACGCGGGGTCATCACCGGGCAAAACTCCGGTATGATATGTCCCGGTAATCTGTTACCGGGAGCCGAAATGAGCCAATCTTCGATGAACCTGATTCCGATAGTCGTTGAACAAACCGCACGCGGTGAACGTTCATATGACATCTATTCCCGACTGCTGAAGGAACGACTGATTTTTGTCGTCGGGGGTATCGAAGACCACATGGCAAATCTCGTCGTAGCCCAGCTCCTGTTCCTGGAATCAGATAACCCGGACAAGGATATTCATGTTTATATCAACTCGCCTGGCGGATCCGTCAGTGCGGGCTTGTCGATTTATGACACCATGCAATTCATAAAGCCGGACATCAGTACGATTTGTGTTGGTCAGGCTGCAAGTATGGGTGCGGTGCTATTGGCGGCAGGCGCAAAAGGCAAAAGATTTGCCTTGCCGCATTCAAGGATGATGATTCATCAGCCGATTTCAGGGTTCCAGGGGCAGGCATCGGACATCGATATTCATGCCAGGGAAGTTCTGGATACGCGTGACCGGCTGAATGAGATACTTGCAAAGCATACCGGGCAAACGATCGATTCTATTAAGAAGGATACGGATCGGGACAATTTCATGGGTGGAACAGCCGCCGTGGAATATGGTCTTATAGATACGGTGCTGGAGCAACGTGAAGCAATGGAAAGCACGTCCAGCTAAGCTCAAGAATTGTATAAATATTAGCGGTTTACCTAAGGGATCGGTCACTTTTGTGACCAGATTCTTTGCATGGGTGGGTGCAGGCGTGATATACAGGCCTCGAACGTCCGCGGACCGCCTCCAAAGAGGCAGAATCAGGGTTACGGTATGACAGACGAAACACGCGGCAAAAACGACGACGGTAAATTACTTTACTGTTCGTTTTGCGGCAAAAGCCAGCACGAAGTGCGAAAACTGATTGCTGGTCCATCTGTATTTGTCTGTGATGAATGTGTCGAGTTGTGCAACGACATTATTCGCGAAGAGCTTGAAGAACGGGCTGAACAAAGCAGCGACAAGCTACCAATCCCCCAGGAAATAAAACAGGTGCTCGATGAGTATGTCATCGGCCAGCAACGCGCGAAAAAAGTGCTGGCTGTTGCTGTATATAATCATTACAAGCGTCTGGAAAATCGTAGCAGTGATAGCTCAAAGGATGGTGTTGAGCTGGCCAAAAGCAACATTCTTCTGATTGGACCAACGGGTTGCGGCAAGACCCTTCTGGCCGAAACCCTGGCACGGATACTCAACGTCCCCTTTACGATCGCCGATGCAACCACACTGACGGAAGCGGGTTATGTGGGTGAGGACGTAGAGAACATTATCCAGAAGCTTTTGCAAAAGTGTGACTACGATGTTGAAAAGGCGCAGACCGGCATCGTCTACATAGATGAAATTGACAAGATTTCGCGCAAATCGGACAACCCGTCGATTACCCGTGATGTATCGGGCGAAGGGGTTCAGCAGGCATTGCTCAAGCTGATAGAAGGTACGGTGGCGTCGGTGCCCCCGCAGGGCGGCCGCAAACACCCGCAGCAGGAGTTTTTGCAGGTTGATACCGGGAATATCCTGTTTATCTGCGGCGGTGCGTTCGCGGGTCTGGAAAAGATTATCCTGAGTCGCTCCTCAAAGAGCGGTATCGGTTTCGTCGCCGAGGTCCAGAGCGAAGATGACAAAAAGAACATCGGTGAACTGTTCCATGATGTGGAGCCTGAGGATCTGATCAAGTTTGGTCTGATCCCGGAATTCGTCGGGCGGCTGCCTGTAGTCGCCACGCTTGATGAACTGGACGAGGACGCCCTGGTGACCATTCTCGTTGAGCCAAAAAACGCACTTACCAAGCAGTACCACAAGCTGTTTGAGATGGAAGGTACGGAGCTGGAATTCAGACCGGACGCCCTGCGCGCTATTGCCAAAAAGGCGATGCAGCGCAAGACCGGTGCGCGTGGGCTCAGAACCATTCTTGAGAATGTCCTGCTTGAGACCATGTATGAGCTACCCTCCATGCACAATGCCACCAAGGTGGTTGTTGATGAAACAGTCGTCAACGGAGAGACAGAGCCCTATGTGATATACGAGTCGGATGAGCGCGAAGACCAGTTGCCTACCGGCTCAGATATTTAATATGCTTATTGGTGGCGCGTTGAAAATGACGCGCAGAGACCATATATCTTTGGCTGTACCAGAAACCACATCCGAGGGATAAATCCGTGTCGAGTGAAGAAAACATCACTGAAACGCCAGAAGCAGCTACCAGCGCGATCCCCGTATTGCCGTTGCGCGACGTTGTCGTGTATCCGCACATGGTTATCCCATTGTTCGTCGGTCGTGAAAAATCGATCCAGGCGCTGGATATCGCCATGCAGGCTGGCAAGCAGATACTGCTGGTTGCGCAAACCCAGGCCGATGTGGATGAACCCGGGGAAGGTGATCTGTACCGGTCGGGCACGCTATCGACCATATTACAGCTCCTGAAATTGCCGGATGGCACGGTCAAGGTGCTGGTCGAGGGCGGCGAGCGGGCACGCATCATCAATATGAAAGTGGATGAGTGTTTCACGGCTGAAATTGAGCTGTTGCCCGAAAACGAAGATTACGATGAGCGCGAAATGGATGTTTTGTCGCGTTCGGTCGTATCGCAGTTCGAGCAATACGTAAAACTGAATAAAAAGGTGCCGCCGGAAATTCTGACCTCGCTGGCGGGTATCGATCAGCCAGGCCGCCTGGCAGATACCGTCGCCGCGCATATGTCGCTCAAGTTGGCTGAAAAGCAAAATGTCCTGGAGATACAGGATGTGAGATCGCGTCTTGAGCATGTCATGGCATTGATCGATGGTGAAATCGATGTGCTGCAGATAGAAAAGCGTATACGCGGACGCGTCAAGCAACAAATGGAAAAAAGCCAGCGCGAGTATTACCTCAACGAACAAATGAAGGCAATACAGCGTGAGCTCGGTGAAATTGATGACGCGCCGAACGAAACTGCAGAGCTTGAACAAAGAATCGAAAAAGCCGGTATGCCAAAAGAGGCAAAGGAAAAGGCGACAGCAGAACTGAACAAACTGAAGCTGATTTCACCGATGTCTGCCGAGGCAACAGTCGTCAGAAATTACATAGACTGGTTGCTAAAAGCGCCGTGGAAAAAACGTACCAAAATACTCCTGGAACTCGATAAAGCTGCAACGGTCCTTGATGAGGACCATTACGGGCTTGAGAAGGTCAAGGAACGCATACTCGAGTATCTTGCGGTTCAGCAACGGGTCAAAAAACTCAAGGGACCGATCCTGTGCCTGGTGGGTCCGCCGGGTGTGGGTAAAACATCGCTGGGGCAGAGTATTGCGCGCGCGACCAACCGCAAATTTGTCCGCATGTCCCTGGGTGGCGTGCGTGACGAAGCGGAAATCCGTGGTCACCGGCGCACTTATATTGGTTCCATGCCAGGCAAGATCATACAAAATCTGGGCAAGGGCGGTACACGTAACCCACTGTTTTTGCTTGATGAAATCGACAAAATGTCCATGGATTTCCGCGGTGACCCGTCATCGGCCCTGCTCGAGGTCCTGGATCCGGAGCAGAACTCCACATTTGCCGATCATTACCTGGAGGTGGATTTCGATTTGTCCGAGGTCATGTTTGTGTGCACCGCAAACAGCCTGAATATTCCACCGCCGTTGCTCGATCGCATGGAAGTGATTCGCCTGTCCGGTTATACCGAGGATGAAAAGCTCAATATCGCCATGCGCTACCTGATACCGAAGCAAGTGAGTCAGCACGGTCTCAAGGGAAAGGAAATTTCGATATCGTCTGGCGCAATAACGGAGATTATTCGTCACTACACGCGCGAAGCCGGTGTGCGGAATCTTGAACGCGAGATATCGAAAATCTGCCGCAAGGTTGTGAAAGAGCTGCTGCTGAAACACAAGGATAAATCAAAACGCATTACACCAAGAGTGATCGAAAAATATCTTGGCGTAAAACGGTTCCGCTTTGGACGTGCTGAAGAAAATGATGAAGTCGGTCAGGTAACCGGTCTTGCATGGACGGAGGTTGGCGGTGAATTGCTGACCATCGAAGCTGCAATCGTCCCGGGCAAAGGCAAACTGATTCATACCGGCCAACTCGGCGAGGTCATGAAGGAATCCATACAGGCGGCTATGACGGTAGTCCGAAGCCGCGCCGCATTACTGGGCATAAATGAAGAATTTCACCAGAAATGCGATGTGCATATACACGTCCCTGAGGGCGCAACACCGAAGGATGGACCCAGCGCTGGCGTCGGAATGTGCACATCTTTGGTATCGGCATTAACAAAAATACCGGTGCGATCCGACGTTGCGATGACGGGTGAAATCACGCTCCGTGGCGAGATTTTGCCGATTGGCGGGCTAAAGGAAAAATTGCTTGCCGCGCATCGTGGTGGCATCGGCACCGTATTGATACCGCATGAAAATGAAAAGGATTTGGTGGAAATTCCGAAGAACATCAAAGACAAACTCGACATACGTCCAGTAAAATGGATAGATGAAGTTCTGGAGGTTGCGTTGCAACACATGCCGGTACCGAAGGAAAAGGATTCAGATCAGAAGGCCGACGACCAGGCTTCAGCGGCCAAGGAACGATCGGACAAACCGGACCTTCCCGAACAAACACCGGCACATTGATCATCACATCAGTTGACAGCGCTTTTTCCCGCTTGGTATAAGTCTGCTCAGCTTGAGGTCCTTCGTTATTATTTCCGGTGATGGTTGAAGGGCGAGCTCACCGGCCAGGTGCTTTGCATGTCGCCATTAAGTGACACTCTTTTGGAGTGACGATTTATCAGGTGACATTGCTTGGGGAGTGGCACTTTGGGTGAGCGCGGTAATACCGCGTCTCTCTTTTTTATTTTTCATACTTAAATTATCAAGGACAACCGAATGAACAAAGGTGATCTGATTGATGCAGTTGCGTCCGCTGCGGATCTGTCCAAAGCTGATGCGACACGTGCTGTCGATGGGTTTGTTGGATCCGTTATGGGAGCACTGAAAGGTGGGGATTCTGTATCCCTGGTTGGGTTCGGCACCTTTTCGGTAAAACGCCGTGCTGCACGCAACGGACGTAACCCGAGAACTGGGGAAACTATCTTTATTCAGGCGACTAATGTGCCGGGATTCAAGGCTGGCAAAGCCCTAAAGGATGCCGTAAACTAGCGCGCCTCCCAGGGTAGGGGTGCTTAGCTCAGCTGGGAGAGCGTCGCCCTTACAAGGCGAAGGTCGGGGGTTCGATCCCCTCAGCACCCACCAGGACCAAGGAGTGGTAGTTCAGCTGGTTAGAATACCGGCCTGTCACGCCGGGGGTCGCG
>CBDUSC010000087.1:0-7017 GCA_965369735.1 uncultured bacterium | reverse complement strand
CGAACATCATCGCCTCGATGCTCACGAAGACGAGCATCGCGATGGTGCCGTCATAGTCGAGGATTACAGCACCTATGGGACCTTCATCAACGAGGAGCGCGTCGATGGCAGCGCAATACTGGCGATCGGAGACACACTTCGGGTGGGTAGCCCCGGTGTGTCGCTGGAGCTGATACAGATGCAGGATTGAAATGGCGCGGAGCAAACGGCAATTCGATGTATTCAGCCTGTCGTTTCTCGACATCATGTCCTGTGGGTTCGGCGCGGTCATTCTGGTTTTCATGATAATCAATCATGCCAGCGAAGCACGTACCAATGAGCTCAGCAAGGATTTGATGGCCGAAGTATCGCGCCTCGAAATCGAAGTCATCGAAGGAGAGCAAAACCTGGTACAGCTGCGAAACACAATCGAGCGAACCGATGATGAAACGGTGGAGACACAGGGCCTGTCAGCGCGCATCATCGAACAGCTCAAAACGATTCGCGAGCAGATTGCGATGCTGGAGAATGAAACAACGGCCAAACAGGATCATATCAATCGCCTGAAATCCGATTTGCAATCCGAGGACAAGGAACGAAAACGCCTGGCAGGTAGCCAGGTTGATGATACGGAGCAGGGGACACAGATCCGGTCGTTTGTTGGCGATGGCAACCGCCAGTATCTGACTGGCCTGAAAATGGGTGGTGACCGGGTGCTGATTCTTATCGACTCCTCCGCCAGCATGCTCGATCAAACCATTGTCAACATTATTCGCAAACGCAACATGCCGCTGGAGCAAAGACTGGCGGCGCGAAAATGGCAGCGTGCAGTAATGACGGCCGACTGGCTGACCAGCCAGCTGGCACCAACCAGCCAGTTCCAGATATTCAGTTTTAATACGGAAGCGAAGTCCCTGGTGGAGGGCAGTGGCTATAAGTGGCTGGATGCCGGTGACGGCGAGGATCTTTCAAAAGCAGTCGAGGCGCTGCGGGTGCTGGTGCCGCAAAACGGCACGAGTATGGATCGGGCGGTTGAAGTGATCAATCGCATGACACCGCGACCGGATAACGTCTACCTGATTGTCGATGGTTTGCCGACACAGGGAAAATCCGTACGCGAAGGCGGCGTCATCGACGGGCGGGCCCGGGAACGCCTGTTCAGGCGTTCAATGCGCGACATGCCAGCGCGGGTACCCATCAATATCATTCTCTTTCCAATGGAAGGCGATCCGATGGCTGCCTCTCTATATTGGCAACTCGCGCAGGCGACAGGCGGATCGTTCATGGCGCCATCGAAGGACTGGCCATGAGGAGCATACGGCAGTGAAAAACCGTCGTGAAATCGAGGCATTCGGCATATCCTTTCTCGACACCATCAGTTGTGGTTTCGGCGCAATCATTCTGTTGCTCGTTCTGACCAAGGTATTTGAACCGGTGATCCTGGAGAACACCACGGAAGAGCTGGATGGATTGATCGCCAGCCTCCAGGCACAGCTCGCGGAGATTCGCGGCGAGGTGCTCATATTTAATCGCGATCTCGAAGGCAAAAAAGAACAGCTCGCGCTGGAGCGCACAAAACTTGCACGCCTGCAGGGAGATATCAGTGAGGTGCAGGGTGAATTTGCCGCGAGCAAGCAGGAGTCGGATCTGGCAAATATCATCGAAGGGCAACTTGCTGATGCCAGCCAGTCCCTTACCGCAGAAATGCGCCGGTTACTGAAAAATTACCGGCCGCCCGTGGATGATGCCACCGTCGGTGGTATCCCGGTTGATAGCGAGTACATCATTTTCATCATCGATACATCGGGCAGTATGTATAACTACGCCTGGCCCGCGGTCGTCAAGAAATTTCAGGAAGTCCTTGATGTTTATCCCAAGGTGAAGGGCATACAGGTGATGAATGATATGGGTCAGTACATGTTCACTCGCTATCAGGGCCGATGGATACCTGACTCTCCAGCACGCAGACGTGCGATCGTAGACCGCCTGCGTACCTGGAACGCGTTCAGTAACAGTAGCCCCGTGGAGGGAATCACAAAAGCGATCTCAGCATTCTATGCACCCGATAAAAAAATCAGCTTGTACGTATTTGGTGATGAATTTACCGGACGATCAATAGACGAGGTGCTCGATACCATCAGAGTGATGAATCGCGCAGACGAGGAAGGTGAGCGCAGAGTACGAATCCATGCCATAGGATTCCCGGTGTTATTTATCCGGCCCGACAACCTGCAGCGCACGGGCATACGCTTTGCAACCCTCATGCGGTTGGTGTGCCAGGAAAACGGCGGGACCTTTGTCGGTCTGAATACGTTCCAGCTATAGGTTTTTGTCTTCCGCAGACCTCAGACGACGGTTGTATCGCCAAGCTCATCGGTGCGCATGATCATATCCAGCTTTTCGACGACATCGGTGATATTGATCAGATCCATGGCCGATGGGTCGTGCACGCGCGTTCCCCAGGGCACCTTGTCCGGGCTGAGGCCTTTGTCGGCCATCAGTGCCTCGGGGTACTTGTCGACCAGGTATTTGCTGCTGAAACAGGGTCCGGTGCGGCCCGGGTCGCTGGATGCATACAGACCAATACACGGTGTGTTGGTAGCGGCCGACATGTGCACCGGTCCCGAGTCCGGTGAGATGACTGCGCTGGCCTGCGCGACCAGTGCCAGCAATTGTTTCAAGGTGGTGCGACCCGCGAGATAGTCGTGTTCCTGCGCAGCGTATTTGCGAATCTCCTCGCTGTGCTCTACCTCGTGTTGTGCGGGGCTTCCGGTGAACATGACCTGCATATTCCAGCGTTCCGCCGCATAGTCGGCGACTGCAGCATACCGGTCCGCGCGCCAGTTTCGGTGAGCGAGCTTGCGACCGCGTTTTTCACTGCTGCAGGGATTGATGATCAGCAGCTCCCGATCCGCATCTCGTTTTGCATTCGCGAATTCGAAATCGGCATCCGGGATGGGAATATCCCAGCGCAAAACCCGGTCTTTTATGCCGAGCGACTCGGCAAAACCGAACAAACCGTCCAGCACATGCTGTCTTTCATGCGGTTCGATGTTCTGGTTGACAAACATCCATTGCAGATCGCGCGAGCGGTGTTTGTCAAAACCCACACGCGTATCCGCTTTGATCATCATGCTGGCAATGTTTGCGCGAAATGAACGGTGCATGTGCAGTAACAGATCAAACTTGCGACCCTTCAAGGCACGGCGCACATCCATGTATCCGGCGGTACCACGTCTCTTGTTGAGAACGATAAATTCTATTTCCGGGATATCACCGACCAACAGCGATTCGACTTTGCCGATGACCCAGGTGATTTTTGCTCTTGGCCAGTGAGCCTGAATCGTTCTGACAACCGGCAGCGTATGGCACGCATCGCCAATCGCGGATAGCCTCAGGATGCATATGGATTCGGGTTGCTTGTGTAGCAGTATTGTCATTTTCCGCTAAAGATACTAGCTGATGCACATACGGCGGGCAAACCCCGCTATATTTAGGGTTATCTAAGTCTGGATCAGTCTCAATGGAAAACCTCAACAACAAAGCGGTTGTTCTGATTACCGGCGCATCGGGTGGTATTGGCGCAGCAACGGCGAAAAAATTTGCAGCCGATGGCGCCAGGCTTGCACTGCACTATTGCAGCAGCCGCAAAAAAATAGAAGCACTCCACGCCGAGCTGAGTGGCGATGATCATATATGCATCGAAGCCAATATTGGCGATGCGGAATCCTGTGCAAAAATGATCGATACCGTCATCGAAAAATTCGGCCGGATCGATGTGCTTGTCAATAATGCAGGTGTGTATTTTGCACACATGCAGCCCGACACATCGTATGCAGACTGGCAAAACGCCTGGAAAAACACGCTGGGCGTCAATCTGACCGGGCCGGCCAACCTTTGTTTTCTGGCTGCACAACATATGAAAACTGCGGGGGGCGGCAGAATTATCAATGTTTCGTCTCGTGGCGCATTTCGCGGCGAGCCCGATGCACCGGCCTATGGAGCCAGCAAAGCGGGTCTCAATGCGCTCAGCCAGTCGCTGTCACTCGCGTTGGCCAAATTCGGAATCAGCGTTTACGCAGTGGCACCGGGTTTTGTCGATACGGAGATGGCGCAACCCTTCCTGGACAGCAAGGATGGGGACAGTATTCGGTCTCAAAGCCCGTTTGGCCGCGTTGCCAGGCCGGAGGAAGTAGCGCATACGATTGTGTTCCTGGCATCACCCGAATGCGAGTTCCTGTCGGGTGCGATCATCGATATTAACGGTGCATCCTACTTGCGCAGCTGAATGCCTGGATTACCGGGGCGCCTACCAGAGGCCCATGCGCCAGTTACCAGAGGAGCGCGATTGGGATCGTCTGCTACGCATGCGCGAGTGGAGCACTGCGCGTTTATCAGCCAGCCAGTCCTCGCGGCCCACGGATGAATCGACACCTTTATCGGCGCGTCTTTGCTCTTCGTTCATCCGATACTCGCAGAACTCCTGGTACGCATCGATCTCGTGCTGCAGGCGTTGTATTACCATTTCAGCCATGATGGCATCATCGAGGAATCCGAGTCCGGGCACATGATCCGGGATCAGATCCTCAGGATTCGAGAAATAGGCAACAGCACTGAGTATGCTGTGCTTTTCTTCATCCTCAAGTTGCCATTCCTCATCAACAACCATGTTGGCAAGCACTTCAAGCTTGACCAGCCGGTCGGAAATAAAATCGGGCAGCTCGCTTTTCTTTGCTTCTGCGATCAGGGCAATCGTTGCTTCTCTGATCTTTTCCGCGTTGTGCGCATCACCCGCTACCAGCTTTGATTGCTCGACGATTTTTCTAAAATGCTCGAGATCGGAATCGCTGAGCGTAAACGTAATATCCAGGGGCATGTCAGGAGTCGCCTTTGGTAAAGGACTATCGGTTATTGACTATCGTTTGTGATGAGGATACATCCCTGAATTTCCAGCGTCAAAATGAACCCGGTCCAGCGATTTGAAGCAGTTTCAGTGTTTGATGGTATGCGCAATGGGCAGCCTGGTCTAAAATGTCAGTAACAATCGAAGCTCAGGCATTGCGCATTTTGGTCCATATAAAGGCACACAGCATGGTCTCCAGGTACCTGGTTGTCGCCGGTCTTGTATTGGTATTCGCCATCGATACCGGTTTTGCTCAGATCGGTGAGTCTGCAGCGCTGTTTGCAACAGATGAGTCATTGATACTGGAGTTGAGAGCTGACTTTGATGCGCTTGAAGTACCAAAGGAGGGGCAGAGCCGGAAATATTTACCGGCAGAGATCATCGTAAATGGAGGAAAGTCCGTACCAGTCAGGATCGCTGTCCGTGGTAAATTCCGGGCGGAAAAAATCAGGTGCCGGGTGCCGATGCTTTGGCTGCGGTTCGACACAAAAGATACGGTTGGCTCGGTTTTCTCCGGTCAGGTCGATTTACCGCTGACCACGCAGTGCAAAGGCAATAATAAATACAAGGACAATGTGCTGCAGGAATATCTTGCATACCGCATATTCCAGGAACTGAGCCCGCATAGCCTGGATGCACGGCTTGCCATGATTACTTATACCAATAGTCGCAAATCAAAAAAGTTGTTCGATGGGCCGGCGTTTTTTGTGGAGCACTTTGATTTTTTTGCACGCCGTATTGGTGCGCAGATTGCGGATATCGAACGCTTCGATCCGCGCACCGCACCACCGATTGTCATGGCGACGCACGATCTGTTTCAGTTCCAGATCGCAAATACCGACTGGTCTGCTGTTTACCAGCACAACGTGCTGCTGGTTGAGCTTGGAAACGGGGATATTGCCCCGGCACCATTCGATTTTGATTGGGCCGGGCTGGTCGATGCAGGCTATGCTTCTCCGTCCGACGTGCTGAAAATTCGCAGCGTTCGTACCCGGTTGTACCGCGGGCTGTGCTATGACGATGCAACTTTCAACGCTGCGAAAGCAAGATTCGTCGAATCACGATCATCCATAAACGGGCTGATCGACGCATTGCCGGGTATGGGCGATCGCGAAAGGTTTTCGACAAAGGTCTACATAGACGATTTTTATGACATTCTTGCAAACCAGAAATCGTTTGCGAGCAAAATCCGAAAAAAATGCCGCTCGTTTGATGATTTTTGATGGTGTCTGCCTAGTCAACCTGTTGCGCAGTCAGGAACATCGATTTTTCCAGTGAGGTAAAAAAGTTCTGGTAAGGCTCCGGGTCTTCGACAGCCTTGAGACCGAGTTGAGCGTTTGCGCGGACAAGTATCTGCTCCCCGCGGGATCTGATAGTCACTGTCATGCGCAAGCTGTATCCATCGAGCTTTGTTGCGCTCACCGTACCGATGACCGCATCTGCCTTGTCGATCACGAAACCGAGGTCCTGTAAGGTTGCGATGATCGTGCGCATCGTCTGTATGTCATTGCTTGTATCGAAGGCCCGGGTCTGGAAGCTCCGAAGTTTCACCTGCTCCTCGGCGGAGAGTACCTCTTTGTACGGCTGGCTCTCACACGCCGCAAGAAATACAACCGGGCACAGAACCAGTGCATAAAATGTGTTGTTCATATCTTTTGCGCCTCGAGAAATACGCTTTTTGAAAGCTTGTCGTAGAATTCCTGGTAAATTGTCGGTTCCAGGATCGGCTCGCGTTTGGATATTGATTTTTGATCCGTCCAGACAATGCGCTGAAACGTAACGCGCACGAAGTAGCTGTTATTGGAGTCAGCGGTCACGGGGCGTGATACCAGTGATACGCGTATGCTTTGTTCCCGATCCATCTCCGACGGTATGCCGAGCAATGCAAGAAAAATGACCATGGCAAATTGTTTTGCATCTTTTGCATCGCGTCTTTTTGACGCAACGATCAGTCCAAGATCGGATTCCGTTTCATCGAGTACAAACCCCAGATCCTGCAGGACACCCGCGCATGCGACCAGCATGTCTTTTTCGCTAATACCCTCGAATTTCCGGGTTTGTAACTGTCGATGCTCCAGTGACTCGGCACTGAGCGTCAGGCTTTCTTCCGCCTGGTGGGTCGCGCATGCGCTTGC
>CBDUSC010000086.1:0-7021 GCA_965369735.1 uncultured bacterium | reverse complement strand
AACCCGGATCGCTATGACCTGTCGGCTGTTGGCCGCATGAAGTTCAACCGCCGCGTGGGCCGTGATGAAATCACGGGCGAAGGGGTGCTGAATCAGGACGACATTCTCAGCGTGCTGAAAGTGCTCATCGATATCCGCAATGGTAACGGATCGGTCGATGACATCGATCACCTTGGCAACCGCCGCGTACGAAGCGTCGGCGAGATGGCGGAAAACGCGTTTCGTATCGGTCTGGTGCGCGTAGAGCGTGCCGTCAAGGAGCGCCTGACCCTGGCCGAGTCCGAAGGCCTGATGCCGCAGGAGATGATCAATGCCAAGCCGGTAGCTGCCGCGGTCAAGGAATTCTTTGGTTCGAGCCAGTTGTCGCAATTCATGGATCAGAACAACCCGTTGTCGGAAGTCACGCATAAACGGCGTGTTTCGGCGCTTGGGCCGGGTGGCCTGACACGCGAGCGTGCCGGGTTTGAGGTGCGCGATGTACACCCGACGCACTATGGTCGTGTGTGCCCGATCGAAACACCTGAAGGCCCGAATATCGGTTTGATCAATTCGCTGGCAGTTTATGCGCGAACCAACGAGTACGGGTTTCTTGAGACACCGTACCGTAAAGTCAAAAAAGGCAAGGTTACGGCCGACATCGAATATCTGTCAGCGATTGTGGAGAGCCGGTTCGTAATCGCACAGGCAAACGCGACGCTGGACAAGCTGGGTCGCTTTACCGATGACCTTGTGTCTTGCCGCCATAAAAACGAATTCACAATGGCGGGTCCGGATCAGATCGAATATATGGATGTGTCACCGCGACAAATCGTATCGGTGGCTGCATCGCTGATCCCGTTCCTCGAGCATGATGACGCCAACCGCGCGCTGATGGGCTCGAACATGCAGCGCCAGGCAGTACCAACGCTGCGAGCCGAAACCCCGCTGGTGGGTACCGGTATGGAAAGACCGGTTGCCATCGACTCAGGTGTAACCGTTATTGCGCGCCGCGGTGGCACGGTCGATTCGGTTGATGCTTCGCGTATCGTCGTTCGTGTCAACGACGACGAAACCGATGCAGCAGAGCCGGGCGTCGATATCTATAACCTGACCAAGTACACGCGTTCGAATCAGAACACCTGTATCAATCAGAAACCACTGGTGAAATCCGGTGATTCGATTGCAAAAGGTGATGTACTGGCTGACGGACCGTCGACCGACATGGGTGAGCTGGCGCTTGGCCAGAACCTGCTGGTCGCATTCATGCCGTGGAATGGTTACAACTTCGAGGACTCGATCCTGATTTCCGAGCGGTTGGTGCATGAAGATCGCTTTACTACGATTCATATCGAAGAGCTGACCGCCGTTGCGCGCGATACCAAGCTGGGTCCGGAAGAAGTCACTTCTGACATTCCTAATGTTGGTGATGCAGCACTTGCCAAACTGGATGAATCCGGTATTGCATTTATCGGTGCGGAAGTCAGCAGCGGCGATATCCTCGTCGGCAAGGTCACGCCCAAGGGCGAGACTCAGCTGACACCGGAGGAAAAACTTCTGCGTGCTATTTTTGGTGAAAAAGCGTCGGATGTGAAAGACACGTCGCTGCGCGTACCGCCGGGAATGGATGGCACCGTTATTGACGTGCGCGTGTTTACCCGCGATGGCGTTGAAAAGGATATGCGCGCGCTGGCGATTGAACGCATGGAACTCGAGAGTGTACGCAAGGACCTCAATGATCAGCAGCGTATCCTCGAAACCGATATTTTTGAGCGCGTAGAGAGAATGCTTCAAGGCAAACTGGCCGATGGCGGTCCGAACATGCTCAAGAAAGGCAGCAAGATAACCAAAGCTTATCTCGATGATTTGACCCGCGATCAGTGGTTCGAGATTCGCCTGCGCAACGAAGATGCCAACAAGCAGCTGGAGACAGCCAAAAAGCGTCTTTCCCAGCAGCGCGAAGATTTCGAGCGCCGCTACGAAGGGAAAAAGACCAAAATCACCGCGGGTGATGATCTGGCGCCGGGCGTGCTCAAGATGGTCAAGGTTTACCTTGCCGTCAAGCGCCGCATACAACCCGGTGACAAGATGGCTGGCCGTCACGGTAACAAGGGCGTGATCTCGACAATTGTCCCTGTTGAGGACATGCCATACACCGAAGACGGTACGCCGGTGGATATCGTCCTGAACCCTCTGGGTGTACCTTCGCGCATGAACGTAGGCCAGGTCCTGGAAACGCATCTTGGCTGGGCGGCAAAGGGCCTGGGTCTGAAGATCGGAAAAATGATCGATTCCGGATCCAGCACCACCGATCTGCGCAAGTTCCTGAACGAGGTCTATAACACCACCGGTGGTCGCAAGGAAGACATCAAGTCGCTGAGCGCTGATGAAGTTCAAGAGCTGGCTGGCAACCTGCGCCACGGTTTACCGATGGCGACACCTGTGTTCGACGGCGCTTCCGAGGCCGAGATCAAGAACATGCTTGCGTTGGCGGATCTTCCGCTTTCAGGTCAGACAAACCTGATCAATGGGCGCACGGGTGAGTTGTTCGAACGCCCGGTCACCGTGGGTTATATGTACATGCTCAAGCTCAATCATCTGGTTGACGACAAGATGCATGCGCGCTCGACCGGTCCGTACAGTCTTGTGACGCAGCAGCCACTGGGTGGCAAGGCGCAGTTTGGCGGTCAGCGCTTTGGTGAGATGGAAGTCTGGGCACTGGAAGCCTATGGCGCATCCTATACCTTGCAGGAAATGCTGACGGTCAAGTCCGATGACGTCCAGGGTCGTACAAGGATGTACAAAAATATCGTCGATGGTACTCATGAAATGGATGCGGGGATGCCCGAGTCCTTCAACGTTTTGGTGAAGGAAATCCGATCTTTGGGTATCAATATCGAACTGGAACAGGATTGATTGTTTACTGGTAGCAACTGGTTGTACCAGTAGCCATTTAATGAATACAGCAACGCCCGAGCAGGTGAAGCAATGAAAGATTTACTAAAACTTTTCAAGCAGCAAGGAACGGTCGAGGATTTTGATGCGATCCGCATTGGACTCGCATCACCGGATATGATTCGTTCCTGGTCGTATGGCGAAGTCAAAAAGCCGGAGACCATCAACTATCGTACGTTCAAACCGGAGCGTGATGGTTTGTTCTGCGCGAAAATCTTTGGCCCGGTGAAAGACTACGAGTGCCTGTGCGGCAAGTACAAGCGCCTGAAACACCGCGGTGTGGTGTGTGAGAAATGTGGCGTGGAAGTCACGCAGAGCAAGGTGCGCCGCGAGCGCATGGCACATATCGAGCTGGCCAGCCCGGTAGCACATATCTGGTTTCTGAAATCGCTGCCATCGCGTATCGGCTTGATGCTGGATATGACGCTGCGCGAAATTGAACGCATTCTGTATTTTGAGGCGTTCGTGGTAATCGATCCGGGTATGACCCCGCTGGAGCGCGGTCAGTTGCTGTCGGATGAGTCGTATCTCGATACCATCGAGGAATACGGCGATGACTTTGATGCACGTATGGGTGCTGAAGCGATACACGAACTGTTGTCGACAATAGAGCTTGAACCTGCAACCGCAAAAGTGCGTGAAGATATTGGAGCGACAGCCTCCGAAACCAAGATCAAGCGTTTGTCCAAGCGCCTCAAGCTGCTCGAATCGTTCCTGGAGTCGGGTAACAAGCCGGAGTGGATGGTTTTGACAGTTTTGCCGGTGTTGCCACCGGATCTGCGCCCGTTGGTACCGCTGGATGGCGGCCGGTTTGCGACATCGGATCTGAATGATTTGTACCGTCGCGTGATCAACCGCAACAACCGGCTGCGGCGTCTTCTGGAGCTGAACGCGCCCGATATTATTGTGCGCAACGAAAAGCGCATGCTGCAGGAATCGGTCGATGCGCTGCTCGACAACGGTCGTCGTGGTCGCGCCATTACGGGCACCAACAAGCGTCCGCTCAAATCGCTTGCCGATATGATCAAGGGCAAACAGGGCCGCTTTCGTCAAAACCTGCTGGGTAAACGAGTCGATTATTCGGGCCGTTCGGTTATCGTGGTCGGCCCGACGCTGAAGCTGCACCAGTGCGGTCTTCCGAAGAAAATGGCGCTGGAATTGTTCAAGCCATTTATTTTCAGCAAGCTGCAGCTGCGTGGCGAAGCGGCAACGATCAAGGCGGCCAAACGCTTGGTCGAGCGCGAAGGAGCCGAGGTGTGGGATATCCTGGAAGAGGTTATCCGCGAACACCCGGTCATGCTCAATCGTGCACCAACATTGCACCGCCTGGGGATCCAGGCATTTGAGCCGGTACTGATCGAAGGCAAGGCCATTCAGTTGCACCCGCTGGTCTGTACTGCGTTCAATGCCGATTTTGACGGCGACCAGATGGCCGTACACGTGCCACTGTCGATAGAGGCGCAGATCGAAACGCGCGCGTTGATGATGTCGTCAAATAACATTCTGTCGCCAGCTAACGGTGATCCGATCATCGTGCCGTCACAGGACGTGGTCCTGGGTTTGTATTACATGACCCGCGAGCGCGTAAACGCCAAGGGTGAGGGCTTGCTCTTTTCCGATGTTGCGGAAGTGCATCGTGCCTACGAATGCAACGAAGTAGAGCTGCATGCACGCATAAAGGTCCGTATTAGCAAGAAAATTCTGGGTGAAGACGGGCAGCTGACTGAGAAAACGGCGGTGGAAGACACTACGGCTGGCCGCGCTCTGCTGTCCGAAATTCTTCCGGAAGGCATGAGTTTTGACGCTGTCAATCGAGTGATGAACAAAAAGGCTATTTCCAGCGTGATTAACATCTGCTACCGCGAAGTTGGCTTGAAAAAGACGGTCGTGTTTGCTGACCAGCTCATGTACATGGGATTTGACTATGCGACGCGCTCCGGCGTGTCGATCGGTATCGACGACATGGTGGTCCCGGAACAGAAAGATGACATTCTTTCTGCCGCCGAGGCAGAGGTTAAGGAGATTCAGGACCAATATCGTTCGGGTCTTGTGACCGATGGCGAGCGCTACAACAAGGTTGTTGATATCTGGTCGCGCACCAATGACCAGGTGGCCAAGGCCATGATGCAAAAACTCGGCACCGAAGAAGTTGTCGATAAGGCTGGCAAGAAAGTCGAACAGGAGTCATTCAATTCGATTTACATGATGGCCGACTCCGGAGCTCGTGGATCGGCGGCGCAGATTCGCCAGCTTGCCGGCATGCGTGGCCTGATGGCCAAGCCGGACGGTTCGATCATCGAAACGCCGATTACTGCAAACTTCCGCGAGGGTCTCGACGTATTGCAGTACTTCATCTCGACTCACGGTGCCCGTAAAGGTCTGGCCGATACCGCACTAAAAACCGCCAACTCGGGTTACCTGACACGTCGTCTGGTGGACGTCGCTCAGGACCTGGTCGTGACGGAATTTGATTGTGGAACCACCAATGGTCTGGACATGACCCCGCTGGTTGAAGGTGGTGATATCGTCGAACCGTTGCGCGAGCGTGTACTGGGTCGTGTGGTTGCGGTAGATGTAAAAAGACCGGGTGGCGATGATTGTGCGGTCAAGGCTGGAACGCTGCTGGATGAAAAATGGGTAGCTGATCTTGAAGCCATGAGCGTTGATCACATCAATGTGCGATCACCGATTACCTGTGAAACCCACTATGGCGTATGTTCGCAGTGCTATGGTCGTGACCTGGCACGCGGTCACCGTATCAACGTTGGCGAAGCCGTGGGTGTTATCGCTGCCCAGTCAATTGGTGAACCGGGTACTCAGCTGACGATGCGTACCTTCCACATCGGTGGTGCGGCATCGCGTGCAGCAGCGGTCAATAACGTGGAGATCAAGGGCAAGGGTATCGCCCGTCTGCACAACATCAAGATGGTCAAGCACAACAAGGGCCATATGGTTGCGGTGTCGCGTTCGGGTGAGCTTGGTGTCATGGATGAGTTCGGTCGAGAACGTGAGCGATACAAGATTCCGTATGGCGCCATGATTACGGTTACTGACGGTAAAAACGTCAAACCGGGTCAGATTGTTGCCAACTGGGATCCGCATACTCACCCGGTTGTCACGGAAGTAAAGGGTTATCTTAATTTCCAGGACTTTGTTGATGGCGTGACCGTCAGTCACCAGGTCGATGAGTTTACGGGTCTGTCGAGCATCGTCGTTCTCGATCCGAAACAACGCGGTGCCGGTGGTAAGGACTTGCGCCCGATGGCCAGGCTGATTGATGGTCGTGGCAAAGAAATTTGCTTTGCCAATACAGACATCCCGGCTGTTTATGTATTGCCGGCTGGCGCGGTCCTCAACATGGAGGATGGTGCAAAGGTCGAAGTCGGAGACGTTTTGGCGAGGATTCCGCAGGAATCTTCAAAGACTCGCGATATCACGGGTGGCTTGCCCCGCGTCGCCGATTTGTTCGAGGCGCGCAAGCCCAAGGATGCGGCGATTCTCGCGGAGCACACCGGTACTGTGAGCTTTGGTAAGGAAACCAAAGGCAAACGCCGCCTGGTGATCACCGATGAGAATTCTGAAAAGCAGGAAACGCTGATACCGAAATGGCGTCACCTCAATGTATTCGAGGGTGAGCAGGTCGTGCAGGGCGAAGTCATCGCAGATGGTGAGCCGAACCCGCATGACATTCTGCGTCTCCAGGGTGTCGAGTATCTGGCCGATTATCTCATTCGCGAAATTCAGGATGTGTACCGCCTGCAGGGTGTGAAAATCAACGACAAACATATCGAGGTCATCATTCGACAGATGTTGCGTAAGGTCGAAATCTCCAAGCCTGGCGATGCTCATCTTTTGCGCGGCGAGCAAATCGACAAGGCTCGTATCACGGAAATGAATGAAGAAATCGTCCAGCGTGGCAAGGAGCCCGCAATCTGGATTCCGATGCTGCTGGGTATTACCAAGGCCTCACTGGCTACCGAGTCGTTTATTTCAGCCGCATCTTTCCAGGAGACAACCCGGGTACTGACGGAAGCCTCTGTGCGCGGTATGCGTGACGAGCTGCGTGGCCTCAAGGAAAATGTCATTGTCG
>CBDUSC010000085.1:0-7066 GCA_965369735.1 uncultured bacterium | reverse complement strand
GTCGTGTAACTCTGGATCCCCTCGGTCTCGTGAAGGATCTCCTCGATCTCTTTGATCACGCGATCCGGGTCAGCAGATGGCAAATCAACCTTGTTGATGACCGGTACTACATCCAGACCCTGATCGATCGCCAAATAACAGTTGGCAACGCTTTGTGCTTCGACACCCTGTGCAGCGTCCACGATCAACAATGCACCTTCGCACGCTGCCAGTGAACGTGATACCTCGTATGAAAAATCGACGTGGCCAGGGGTATCAATAAAATTGAGCTGATAGGTTTTACCGTCATCAGACTGGTACTGCAGCGATACACTTTGCGCCTTGATCGTAATGCCGCGCTCGCGTTCCAGGTCCATGGAATCCAGGACCTGGGCAGACATCTCGCGATCACTCAAACCACCGCATATCTGAATGAAACGATCAGCCAGCGTTGATTTACCGTGATCAATATGCGCGATGATGGAAAAGTTTCGAATATGGTCCATGTTTATGCCGGCACCCGGCCATCCTGTCAGTCATTCCCTGGCAACCGGGACGGATTATAAACGTAGAAAGGCTTCAGCCGGTCAGGAATTCCCGCACAGATTCGTGATCCAGCCGGTGTACGCAAAGCTCAGTATCGCCGGCGCTGAGAACAGGAATATGCCATTTCAGGCGATTTCGAAGATTGCTGTCCAAATCCGGGCTATTGTCGATATCGATGCAGGTAACTGTGATATCCGATCCGGGCTCCAGGCCCAGCCCGGCGATCAGATCGTCCAGCTCGCGATGCATTTCGTCACACAGCGGGCATTCTTCCCGGCCGTACAGCGTCAGGGCTATCACCTCAGTCGAGTAACACCGGCTGCATTGCCGTGCTGGCTCTCCAGCGTTTGCCAAGTGAGCGTGTGCCCGTGAAACCCACTGCCAGCCCAAGTATGGCGCCCGCCAGAACAGCGGAATTGCTGCTGGATACGAAGCGGGTAACCAGCATGGCTGCAGCAAGCATGGTGAGCAACGGGAAAACATAAGTGGCAAATGCAAGTTTGAGCAACGCGGATTCCTCAAGACCCAGTGACACACATTGTCCCACTGCAATCTCCGGCCGGGTCATGAGTACACGGACCTCGTGCAATCGCGCCCCGAGCATCAGTCCAATCAGACCTCCACCGCAACCTCGGCCCTCAGCGCATCGCGGACAGGCCGCCTGACTTTGGCAGCTGACCCAGGCATAACGACCCTCGATGCGAGTCACTCTGCCCTGCTCGCTGATCATCGACCGCTACCGACGCGCATCCCGCGTCTGCGGCTTGACAGAGACACCAATGGCTTCAACAGTAACCGCAGGCACTTCACCCACCGCTGTAATCTGAAAGCCTTCGAACTCGGTCGACCAGGCATTTGCTGAACCGATGCGGGACAACCCCTGCATGGGCTTATCCCCCTCGATTGCCTCCACGAATACCGATACCGATGCCAGCCCGTCGCTGTATACCAGGTGATCCACCGGCCCATTGGAATTCGCGATCTCTTCGGTATTACTCGCAGTCAATTCAAAACCGGCAGGCAAGTCACCCGCACGCCAACCGGTACCTGGCTGACGTTTGACCGGCTGCTTGTTGCCCGTGCGATAGACCGTGAAACCGGTGGTATCAATAGCCGGTTTGAGATCTGAATCCTTGATGACACCATCTACAGAGATGCTGGCAAAGCGCACTTGCTCAATCACATTGCCATTGTCGCCCTTGAGTTTGGACATCAGGGGTAAAGCCGTTTCTTCATCCAGCCAAAGCTCGTATCCGTAACGAAAACCATCGCGTGGCACGACCGATATGACCCGGGTCATTTTTCCGATCAACCGTTCCCTGCGCATCGGCACAAATTCATAATAGAGATCCAGACGCGAGGAATACTGTGGTACCGCACCGATCAAAGTGCCTTTGTCCCTGCGCTGCTCGATCAGCACTGATCTTTTGTCTGGAAAAATGCAGGTGACTTCGTCCTGATCACGAATAATTTCACGCCCCGCACCATCCAGCGAAACCAGGCGTTCAACCGTACGCCCGTCAGCAACCCGGTGGATGATTTTCATCGATTCCGCGCGGCCTTCATTAAAATAGAAAAACACGCCCGAATAATTAAGGCTGGTCAGCGCTTTGTTCATACGCATCAGCCAGTCGCGAGGGTCATCAGTCGCATACGCGGGAGCAGCGTTCAACTGGATTATGACCAGGAACGCGAGGGTACGGATAAGGAATTTCATTCTTCGGCCTTTTCGTCCCCGTCGGTCGCTTGCTCAGATTCGTCAACGACTTCGTCGTTACCGATAATTTCCAGCAGCACATTACGGCTGCCCATCGGCGCTGAGTACTCGCTGTGCTGGATCAGGTAGTTGGTGAGGCGATCGGTATTGCTGTCAAGATCATAGCTGGCCGGTACTGCGGTAACATTCCCGATCATTGGTAGCTGTGATATCTGCGGCGATTCATCCATGCCACCAACATCCGCCGGTTGCAGGCTGGTGATTGCCACCAGCGCCACAGTTGCAGCGACTGCAATACCCGCGATTGGCTTCAGAATTTTCAGCAGCCGGTCTTCCTCGGCAATGGTTCCATCATGCGATGGCTCGGATTCGATGGCTGCAGCCACACCCAGGCTCAGATCAGCTACTGCGAGATTCACGCTCGAGGAACGCATCACGCTGCCGATCAATGCATAACGACGCAGGGTCGCACGGCATTCTGTGTCGCGCGCCAGCCTGCGGATCAGTAATTCCTGCTCCGCATCAGGCAATTCGCCGTCTAAAAACGCCGAAATCTGGTCATGCAATCTTTCTGTCATTACCTCATTCCTCGCTCTCACCCCATCAAGGGCTTGAGCTTTTTGTCGATCGCTTCGCGAGCCCGAAATATCCTGGAACGAACCGTTCCCACCGGACACTCCATGGTCTGCGCGATTTCCTCATAACTCATGCCTTCGATTTCCCGCAAAATGATCGCTGTTCTGAGATCCTCTGGCAGTTGCTCGATGGCCTTGTTTACCGTTTCCCTGATTTCTTCACTGAGAAGCAGTCCTTCCGGCGTATCGGATTCCTTTAACCGGCCCTGCATCTCATATTGATCCGGATCCTGAAGATCCAGATCATAATCGAGCGGCCGGCGACGCGCGGCAACCAGGTGGTTTTTTGCGGTATTGATTGCAATCCGGTACAGCCACGTATAAAACGCGCTGTCTCCACGGAATGACGGTAACGCGCGATAAGCTTTGAGAAAGGCTTCCTGCGCGACATCCATCGCCTCCGCCGGATCACGCACGTACCGCATAATCAGCTTGATGATCTTGTGCTGATATTTCAGCACCAGCACATCATATGCTGATTTATCGCCCTGCTGGACGCGTTCGACCAGTAACTGGTCGGTAGCTCTATTGCCCATGCAAAACGACCCCTGACAGTCGGGCGAATCCTTGCGCCACTTTCATAGACCGGCGCTCCTGGCAAAAGTTCGCGCCAGGGTAACAATAATGGTGTTTTTGTGATGCATATATCGGATTTTTCTGAACCGTGTTTACTATATAGTGCCTGTGCCGCCGGGGTCCAGTTTCTGCGTTCATCCGGGCGCTATACCCGCTGCCATTTCAGCCATACCCGGAGACGCCGCCGTTCCCGGGTCCCGGCAACATCCGGGTACAGCATCAGCACAAATTTCCGGCCGTTATCATAACGCCCTTTCAGACAAATCGTAATGAGTTGCCGGCAACGATGTCGGTCAAGCCAGCCTTTTTGAACAGCGCCTCGTCGATTTTTTGTTGCGAACCGGCCATCGCTGCGCAAAACAAACCCGGTCACGGCCGGCCTGAGGATTCGCGGCAAGCCAACATTGAACCCGATCGCGATGACCGCAAACAACCCGGCCCTGGATGCCAGATCCAGCGGCGTCATCAGCACAATGACAAAACACAGCGCATGCAATAAAGCATGCTGCCAAAGCAGGAATTTACTGCTCTCGATATTGAGACGGGTTACGTAACCAGGAAATGACATCGGCAATCAACGGGTCACCGGGTATGGATCTTCCCATCAGATAGCCAAAAATCTCGGGATCCTGCAATTCGAGTAACTGGGTAAATGCTCTTTTTTCATTTTCATCGGCTTGCCGGAAGCGATGATCGAAATAGCGCTCGAGCACTACATCGAGTTCTTTCATGCCACGGCGGCATCGCCACCGCAGACGTGCATCACCGTGAGCCACAGACTGCGCACTCACACCAGCACCTACAAATGCTGGCGTTCGGCAATCATTTTCTTGATTTCGCCGATTGCCTGCCCCGGATTCAATCCTTTTGGACATGTTCGGGTGCAATTCATGATCGTGTGACAGCGGTACAGGCGGAAAGGGTCTTCGAGGTTATCGAGACGTTCGCCGGTCGCCTCATCGCGGCTATCGACCAACCAGCGATAGGCCTGCAAAAGGACGGCCGGACCCAGGTATCGATCGCTATTCCACCAGTAGCTCGGGCAACTTGTGGAACAGCATGCGCACAAAATACACGCCGATGGCTCATTGATCAGCTCCTGGTCCGCTTTTGTCTGCAGCCGTTCACGATCCGGTGGTGCCGGTGTACGCGTTTGCAACCAGGGTTTGATCGATGCGTACTGCGCATAAAAATTGGTCATATCCGGGACCAGGTCCTTTACCACCGGCATATGCGGTAACGGGTAGACTTTTACGTCGCCGCGGATATCGGAATTTGCGACCGTACAGGCCAGCGTATTGGTACCGCCAATATTCATCGCGCAGGAACCGCAGATTCCTTCGCGGCACGATCGCCGAAATGTGAGCGTCGGGTCGATCTCGTTTTTTATTTTGATCAGCGCATCGAGCACCATGGGACCGCAATCGTCCATATCGATTTCGTAAGTATCCGTGCGCGGGTTCTCGCCGCTGTCGGGGTTGTAACGGTAAACCACAAAGCGACGGGTTTTTCCCGCACCCTCTGGCGCCGGAAATGTTTTGCCTTTCCTGAGCTTTGAATTCGCTGGTAACGTAAACTTTGCCATCTATGTTCCTTGGTTGACGCGAACCTTAATAAACACGTGCTTTTGGCGGTACGACTTCGACTTCGTCGGTCAGGGTTTCCATGTGCACAGGCCGGTAATCGATCGTGACTTTGCCGTGACTATCAACCCACGACAATGAATGCTTCATCCAGTTTTCGTCATCGCGATCGGGATAGTCCTCACGTGCCTGCGCTCCGCGGCTTTCCTTGCGATTTTGCGCGGAACAAATCGTACCCATCGCCTGCAAAAGCAGGTTCTCAAGTTCGATGGTTTCTATCAGATCGGTGTTCCAGACCAATGAACGATCCGCCACTTTCACGTCTTTGAGACTTGCGAAAACCTCTTTTAGCATGGCAACTCCCTCATCCAGGACATCGCCCGTACGAAATACCGCCGCGTGGTTTTGCATTACTTTTTGCATCTCCAGCCTGATCGCCGCGGTACTCAGACTGCCATTTGCGTTGCGATAACGATCGATGCGCTCGATAGTCTCCACCCCGGCGTCGCCAGGCAACGGCGCATGACGCGCATTGGGTTCCAGTATTTCGCCACAGTACCTGGCTGCCGAACGGCCGAATACCACCAGATCCAGCAGAGAGTTCGACCCGAGACGGTTGGCGCCATGGACCGAGACGCAGGCGGCCTCGCCGACGGCCATCAGACCCGGTACCAGCTTGTTCGGGTCATCCTGGTCTCGTGTCAGGACCTGCCCTTTGTAATTGGTTGGTATACCACCCATGTTGTAGTGAACCGTGGGCAAAACCGGTATTGGCTGCTTTGTCACATCCACACCGGCAAAAATCCGTGCAGTTTCTGCAATACCCGGAAGACGTTCTTCAATGACCTCCGACCCGAGATGCTCCAGATGCAGGAAAATATGATCTTTCTCCGGGCCCACGCCACGGCCCTCTCTTATTTCTACGGTCATGGATCGACTGACCACATCTCGCGAAGCCAGGTCCTTTGCATTTGGCGCATAGCGCTCCATAAACCGCTCACCATCGGAGTTGGTCAGATACCCCCCCTCACCGCGTGATCCTTCGGTGATCAGCATGCCTGCACCGTAAATCCCGGTCGGGTGGAACTGCACAAACTCCATGTCCTGCAATGGCAAACCAGCACGCAAAACCATTGCATTGCCATCACCGGTGCAGGTGTGAGCAGAGGTACATGAGAAATATGCGCGGCCATAACCGCCCGTAGCCAAAATAACCTCATGTGCGATAAACCGATGCAAGCTGCCGTCATCCATGCATATTGCCGTAACACCGCGGCACACACCGTCATCCATGATCAAGTCGATGGCAAAATACTCTATAAAAAAAGCGGCATCGTATTTCAGGGACTGCTGGTACAGCGTATGCAGCATGGCGTGACCGGTTCGGTCAGCCGCGGCGCAGGTACGCTGCGCAGTACCTTCGCCATAATGTGTCGTCATACCGCCGAACGGTCTTTGATATATGCGCCCGTCTTCGGTGCGCGAGAACGGCACCCCGTAATGCTCAAGTTCTATGACAGCATCCGGCGCTTCCTTGCACATGTACTCGATCGCATCCTGGTCACCCAGCCAGTCGGAGCCCTTGACTGTGTCGTACATGTGCCAGCGCCAGTCGTCTTCACCCATATTACCCAGTGCGGCACTGATACCACCCTGCGCAGCTACGGTGTGACTGCGCGTCGGGAACACCTTTGTCAGACATGCGGTCGACAAGCCTTGCTCGACCAGACCAAAAGTTGCCCGCAGACCTGCACCACCCGCACCGACTACAACCACGTCATATTTGTGATCGATATATTCGTATGCCTGACTCATGACCCGGCTCCAAAAGCGATGTTCAGAATCGCGACAAGCCCGGCAACCGCCAGTGCAATATGCAAAAAGCTTGAAAAAATCAGGCTGCTCAGGACCAGCCATGGGGCATGAACATAGTCTTCGATCACAACCTGCACGCCAAGCTTCGAGTGAGACATCAATACAGAAACAAGCAACACAAGCATCGTTGCGCTGACAGGAGACGCAATCCAGTC
>CBDUSC010000084.1:0-7072 GCA_965369735.1 uncultured bacterium | reverse complement strand
ATAACGGCGTTGCTCCTCGTCGCGAAAAGTTTCGGTTGCGCTACCCTCGTGGCTACCAACCTTGAAATCGATGATCCAGCGTATGCCCTGTTCGTCGACAAAGGTCCGATCGATGATCCAGGTATGTAGATGGCCATTCTCGATTGAACTCAATGCCAACTCACTTTGTGCATCATCATGATCCTGGCTCAAAATCCAGCGCCCGCGCTCATCATCCAGTGTCTGGATCAGCGCGCGGCAGATTCGCTCAACGGCCTGCCCGCAGTCCGCCTCGGGGATGCCGTTGCGACGCATGACTTTGCGATAAATGGCCCGGCGTGATGTCACCCTGTCCGGTGACCATCCAGCACACCCATCGCCGGCAATCAGCTCCAGCTCCTTGTGAACGATCGATCCTGTGAGACGCGCCAGTTCGCCCGCCCAGTCAAAGTGTATCTCTGTCGCATGATCAGGCCCTGCAGCCGAATCCAGATCGTATTTCACAATGGGTCCGGGTAACGGCGGAATCTGCCAGCCGGATACCAATCGGCGAAGCCGCATGTCTTTGTCTTTTTCGATTCCGGTTTCCTGGATTTCAACAGGATCGGCTGACGCAAAAGCGATTTCGAACTCCTGGCGCAATGCCGGCCAGAGTTGCGATAACAAAGTACCTTTGTGTGGTTTGCCCAGCACAATGTCATCGTTTTGTTCCCGTGTATTGACATGCCCGAGCAAATGCAAACGTCGCACCGCACGAGTTGCGGCAACATACATCAGGCGTGCCTGTTCCAACAGGTCGCGTTCATTATCAACATCCCTCAGGTATCGATGCAGCGCATCCTGTTCACCACCGGTTTTACCTATCGGCGCAAGCATCAGATCGACCCCATCGTCTTCCCTGGTCACTTCCAGCCAATGCAAAAGCTTCGATGAGTTGGCGCCTGTTTTGCGACCCAGACCCGGAACAATGACGGTATCAAATTCAAGACCCTTGGCTTTGTGAATCGTCATTAGCTGTAATTCACTACCAGCATGAGGGTCGGCGCTGGCAAACAATCGCCCTACATATTCTTCAAGCCGCGTAATGTCATCCAGATCACCAGCTATCTCAAGCGTTTGCAGCAACGTAAAATATGCTTCAGCATCCTCGAGTTCGCTTTCCCGCTGCAAGGTTGCGGGACCGGCCAATGCAAGCCATGCGCCTTCCACCCAGCGACGCAATCCCGTCTGGTTTTTTCTTGCGCGTATCGGGTCCAGGGCTTCGAGGAAACATTTCAACCGCTGCTTGCCGTCATCGCTGAGCCGTTCAACGACCTCATTCTCATGAATCAGATCGGGTACCAGCGCAAATCTCTTGTCCGATGCGATGCTAAATAAATCATCCGCGGTCAGACCGCACCAGGGGGCGCGCAGCAATGCCAGCCATGAACTACGATCGCCGTCATGTAGCAACGCACGCGTGAGTGCCATCAGGTCCTGGATCATCGGGCGCCGGGTCAGGTTCTCAAGCTCAACCGCGAGAAATCTCGTGCCGGATTTTCTCAATATTGAAACGAGCTCAACGAGATGGCTACGGCTGCGAACCAACACTGCCGTCGTAGCGTTATTTTTCTGGCTGGCGGCATCTTCGATCAGCCTCAATATCGTTTGCGCTTCATGCAGCCGGTCATCGGAAAACGATGTATGAACCGTCACTGCGGCACCATCCAGTGATTCACACACTGCAGTCGATACTGCATAAGAAACCGCACCGCGCGACAGATCACTTTTTTCAGGCAGCACTATTGCGAAGCTCAGATTTACCCAATCAACAATGCACGCCTGCGAGCGGAAATTTTTTGTCAGCTTCAACGGGATCAACATGACCTGGCCGATGCCGTGTTGCCAGGCCCTCAGGAAAATACTGACCTCCGCTTCCCGAAAGCGATAAATTGATTGCATGGGATCACCCACACAAAATAAAGTGTTTCCATCTCCTGGTTGCCAACCCTCGGTCAGCGCTTCCAATAATTCGAACTGACTGTTGGATGTATCCTGGAATTCGTCGACCAGGATATGACGAATCCCGTAGTCCAGCGCCAACGCCAGGTCGGTTGGCGCATCCTCGCTACTCAGCGCACGCAATGCAGCCTGTGCGATTTCGACATGATCGGATACGCCGTGCTCGCGAAAAACAAGCGTCAACTGAGCTGCCGCCAGTGGCAAAACATGCAAGAGGCTTTCGACAACAGACCATTGCTCATCGCGGTACTGACCGTCGGGCAGGCCGCGCGCCAGCACAATCCGGTGCAACAGATGATCATCACCAGACAAGGACTCAAGCAGGTCGAGCATGCGTCTCTTGCTGTCTTTGTCATCTGTGGGAAAACCGGTATTTTTTGTGACCGTTTTGCGCCACTGATTCCCTGTTGTTAGTAGCAACTCACCAAGGCCGCGCCACAATGCGACTTTGGTGGCAAGACTGTCGGCGTCGATATTGGCACACACGGCGACAGGTGAATCCGGTTTCGCTTCGACGACTCTTTTGGCAGCGATGCACGCCAGCTCAACCAGGTCCCCAACCACATCCACAGGAACGCTATCCAGCGTTTTTCGAATTTCAGACTTGACCAGCCGTTTCAGGCCTGACTCGATAGATAGCCGCAGGTCTGTATCGGCGCCGCGACCGACAACCTGGCGCATCCAGTGATCGCGACGGCGGAGCATGTCGACAAGCAACCGCGCCGCATATTCGCTGCGCCCGTCCAGGTGTTGTAGCAAGACGGCTACTTCATCTGCGGATTTTCCGTTATCGGCAAGCAACTCGATGGTTTTGTAGGCCGCTTCTTGGTACAAAATGTCGGTGTTGTCTGTTGCCTGTGGCGGCGTTCCGGTATCGGACAGCAATGGCAAACGATGTACCAGGCTGGCGTTGAACGCATCGATGGTCTGAATTTTCAGGCGTGACGGACAATCCAGAAGCTGCCAACCCAGTTTGGCATCGTGTTTTCGAACTTCTCTGGCGAGATCCCAAAAGCGCCTGTCGTAATCGCTATCCGGCGGCTTGTCGTCCGCGGCACGATGCAAGGCAGCAATCACACGGTTGTGCATTTCACCGGCTGCCTTGCGCGTAAAGGTGATAGCAAGTACTTGTTCGGGTCGTTCGACACATGCAAGAAGACGCAGGATGCGCTGTACCAGAAGGCTGGTTTTTCCGGAACCGGCCGGCGCTTGCACAATATAGGAACGCTCCGGATCCAGAGCGAAATCCCGTGCTTGCTGGTCGCTGACAACCGCGGCCATCTCATCGACTACTGAACTTTTGCCAGGTTTATTCATCTTTTGTTTCCCTGACGTTCAGCTCATCGACCCGGCACACTGCTGCCAAATGGCACCAGTCGCAGGCATAGCGCGCGGGTTCAACCGAGATTCGCCCGTCGCAGAATTCCCGCGCAAGCGCATCCAGGCTTGCCTGCCAATATTCCTGTACATGCGGCCAGTCGATACACTCCTCGGGTGTACGCGCGGTTTGCCTGAATTCGTTGACACCGGGTAACAGATTGTCCTCCGCGGCAACTCCTTTGAAGGCTATGTCACCGGCACGAATGCTGACATATGCGACCGCCGCCGGCTGTTTTTGCGAAGAGACTGAATACAAGGGCAACTGTGGCTTTGGCAGCCGCTGGCGAAACCATTCACCGGGTGCCACCTTGCCCGTTTTGTAATCCAGAACAACTTCGCGACCGTCATCCAGTTCGTCGACCCGATCGATACGAAGACTCAGTACCAGGTTGCCCAGATCGATTTTTCGATCTTGCTCGGACTCCAGGACACGAAATGCTGATCGTTCCTTCTCCAGCTCCAGCAGATCTGCGATCAATTCAGCGATACGCGTTTTTTCGAGACTCAGTAACCGTTGCCGCAAGCTGTTACCCGTTTGTGAAAATCCTGATGTGGCGCTTTCGATCGCATCATCGATAGCCGTGTGTAACTGATTTTCATCCAGGCCCAGCAACGTTTTCTGGTCGCCCACAGCCGTCCAGAACAACTCCAGCGCACGGTGAACCATCGAACCTCGCTCGCGCGCGTCAAGACCGGGCATCGGCCGTTCCAGGCTGCGCGCGTGCAGCCTGAGCTCCGCGAAGGCATGAAACGGGCAGGCGCTTTGCAGCTCCAGCAATCTGGAGCCACCTTTGACGGATGTCCCAGGCAACAGCGGTGGCGGACACCGTTCATGAATAAATTCCTGTGACCGTGTATCAAAAAACTGTTTGGACACGGTAGAAAGCGGCTGAGAAATCAGTTGCTCAGCGTTTACGAAATCCATGCTGGCCAGCAGCGGGCTGGCACGCATGTCGCGATCTTCCCTGCGCTGCGGCCAACTCATGATCGTTTGTTTCGCCGATGAGATCAGCCGGCTCTGCATACGTCGCACCTGCGCCAGGCGCAACGCACTGTCTGCGCGTTCTACGCCATATTGGCGCTGCAACGACGCCGGGATAAATGGATCGGTTTTTTGCACCGCCGGCCAGGTCATATCGTCCAGCGATGCGACCCAAAGATAATCAAACTCAAAACCCGCTGCTTCTTCGGGCGTCGTAATTTCAATGCGCGTTTCCGGACCCGGTGGCTGAAACGGCGTCACCCGCAGCATGTGCTTGAAGGCGCTGAGCGCTTCGTCAATATCCATCGCCGATGCTGTCAGATCCAGGGCTCCGAATTGCCCGATGACTTCGCGAAATCTGTCCACCGCCGCTTTGGAAGCCCTGGTGCCGGGCCAGGCCATGATCCTGAGCCAGTTGCTGAATTCCGCGGCCCATGAGCCGGGCATCCGCCGTTCCCGGTTTGCGACCGCATCTCTCAGGCTATCCAGACGTTTTGCAATATCCCCGCATGAATCATCCATATGCCTGGCAATATCAATAATCCGCGACAGATCGATTCGGTCAATGCCGCGGTCGCGCAACCGCAACTCAAGCGCCACGTTGTCCGATCTGTCGGCGTCATCGGATCCGATATGCGTGCTGCGCAAGATGCGACTCAGGTCATCGAAGTCCGTGCGGTATTTGCCGAGCTTCAGTATCCTCAGCGCGGTTTCGATCACTGGTATGTCCGCCAGGTTTCGACTGCGAGATAGTTGAAATACCGGATAACGGTCGTCACCGCCTGGCAACAGTGCCGCAGGGTCGAATACATCCGTACACTCACGCCAGACCATCTCGTAGGTTGTATCGAGATCCGGTGTCACAATACCGGCCCGGGCACCGGGGTCTTTTTCCAGACATTCGCGTATCCAGTGAGCGGCATGGCGGATTTCGTCCCTGGAATCTTTGCAGGTGGTCGTTGCGACCCGGGGTTCTTTCACGGATTCATCCATGGTTGGTGCCCAGTGATAAATGGTCCAGCCCTGTGCTTCCAGGGCAGCAAAAAGACTTTTTGTTGCGGGTGCCAGATCATCAAAACCAGCAAGCACAATGGTCTGTGTTTCTGTGGAATGCGACATCGCTTTTTGCAGCTCCGCCGGCAATGCATCGGAGTCGATCCAGTTGTTCTTGTCGCACACCGCTTCGTAATCACGCATCCAGCGCATAAACGCCTGGGTTTCGCTGATTGGAAAACTCGCCAATGCGGCAACCGGGATTTCATACTGAAGCAACAACGAGCGACTACGCGCCGCAGCGCGTGCAAGTGTGGATGGCTGTAGCAGCCCGTCAAACGAGTAGACTTCATCTGCAAGTCTTTGACGAATAATGCCCTGCCATAGAACATGGGTCTGCGGTGTGCTGATCAGCGATTTCGCATCTTCCGTGCCTGACCAGACAACAGCGTCCCAGGACCGGGTCAACCAGGCGTGCAGCGAAATGATGTCCGGGCTGACCCAAACATCTGTACCGGCCTCGCTCTGAGAACAGGCATAGCGATACGCCAGGTGTCTTGCCAGGCGCTGCGTCGAGGCAATGACCCGGCAACCGCTCTCCAGCCAGGATTTCAGCGTGATGTCCAAATTCTTTTTATCTCTTTTTTTTTCAGATACTTATAACTCTTACTTAATCTTTTTTATCGTAAAATTATTCCCTCGCATATCAATTCACAAAAGCGGTGGATTCCGCTGACGTCAGCTATATTTATTGATATAGCGCCTTTGCGGTCATTGCTCCCCCGCTGTCCGCAAATGGGCCCAGTGAGCAACCATTGCCCTACGCGAAAGCATGCGACCAGATACAACAGGCATTCCGCTATACCAGGCAATTGCCAACGCGCTGAAAACAGCGATTCGGCAAGGACAGTACCCCGTGGGCAAGTCATTGCCAACAGAGAAACAACTGTGCAAGCAGTTTTCTGCCAGCCGGCACACGGTGCGTGAAGCGCTGCGGCAACTTAGCCAGACAGGCATGATTACGCGAAAACAAGGTTCTGGCACCCAGGTGCAAGCCAGCGAACCACGATTGAGCTTTATCCAGCGCGTATCGACGATCGACGAGTTATTGCACTACGGCGCCGAGACACGATTTGAAATACTCAATTCGGAAAATCTGAAAGCCGACCAGAAGATTGCAAAGCTGATGGACTGTCGTGCCGGTGAACCATGCTTGCGATTTTACGGGATTCGTTACAACACCCAACACGCGGACCCTGTTTGCGTCACCGAAGCGTTCACGCCGGTCACCCGCAGCAACACCATTGAACGCATGTCAGACCTCCAGCAAGCGGTCTTCGAAATTCGCCGCGATCTGGATCTCAGTAATCTTGGGCGAGTAGAACAGAACATCAGCGCCGTGAAAATAAAAGAAACGGATGCGAATGTACTGAAAGTACCCGTTGGAACAGTCGCCTTGCAAACGACACGTCGTTATTTCGACAACGAAGGCGGGCTTTTCCTAGCCTGTATCAGCGTACACCCGGCAAGCCGTTTCAGCTATGACCTTACCCTGACCCATGAACGGTCGTCATAAAGCGGTTCAACATGTACAATCGGTCTTGATTTTTTGCAGACAAAAATAGTAAAGAAATCAAGGGAGTTCCGCTGAATGGATATCGCGCTTGCCGGAGGCTGGTTTTCGATACTTCCGCCGCTGCTCGCAATATTGCTCGCCATGCTTCTTCGAAATGTCAT
>CBDUSC010000083.1:0-7136 GCA_965369735.1 uncultured bacterium | reverse complement strand
TAATTGGACACCACAAGGGCGCTTTTTATCCGTGACAGCCTGGATATATTCCAGATTTCCAGCGCCCATTCCCATACGGTTCACGGATCGGCTCTGAGCAGCTCCGCAGGCGGATTTTGTTGCAAAAGGTTCAGGGCACGGACCAGAGCCTCCGCCGGCCGGCTTATGTCAATTGCCAGGGCGCCGGTGTATTTGCTCAGCTTGTCGCCGTTGTCGGTTGTTACGACCGGCAAATGGACATAGTCGGGCGTCGGGTACCCCAGAATGCGCTGAAGATAGATCTGGCGCTGTGTATTGTCGAGCAGATCGCAACCACGCACGATTTCCGTAATACCCTGATCGGCATCATCCACAACAACGGCCAGTTGATAGGCAAACAAGCCATCGCGCCGGCGCAGCACGAAATCACCGACCTCGTCAGCAACGTCCTGGCTCATCCCGCCCTGCAAAATATCTGTGAACTCGATCTGCCCGGGTTCAACTTTTAACCGTGTGGACGTGGATTTTGTATCTGGTAGCCCGAGATTGCGGCAGGTGCCGGGGTAAATGCGGGGCATGTCTGGCGCCGGTGGCGGAGTTTGCCGCAGTAACTTGCGGGGGCACTGGCACTGGTAGGTGTGGCCGGCCCTGGACAGATCCGCCAGTACTTGTTCGAATCGGCCAGCACTGGTGCTCTGATAACAAACAGCGCCATCCCACTCGAAACCCAGGGCTTCCAGGCAACGGATCTGGTCGTCGCTGGCACCTGCGACTTCCCGCGGCGGATCGATGTCTTCGATCCGCAGACTCCAATCGCCACCATGGCTTTTGGCGCGCAAATAGCTGCCAACGGCTGCGACCAGCGAGCCGAAATGCAGGGGACCGGTGGGTGAGGGCGCGAATCGACCGCGATACGGTAAAGGTTCAGCGATAACGATCGTCACGATCGCGATACTGCTTCTCAGCGAGTTCGCGACGTTCCTGCGCCTCCAGGGTCAGTGTTGCGACAGGACGGGCTTCAAGACGTTTGAGACCGATTGCTTCACCTGTTTCATCGCAAAAACCATAGGTACCCTCGTCGATACGAATCAGAGCCGAACTGATCTTCCGGATCAGTTTGCGCTCACGATCGCGGGTGCGCAGCTCGAGACCAAACTCTGATTCCTGGGTAGCCCGGTCATTCGGGTCCGGGAAATTGGCAGCTTCGTCCTTCATGTGGTGCACAGTGCGGTCGACTTCTTCCATCAACTCTTTGCGCCAGGCAAGAAGAATATTCTTGAAATGCGTGAGCTGGGAATCGCCCATGTAATTTTCACCGCGCCTTGTCTTGTACGCCTTGAATCCGTGCAAAGGGCCACTGAGCAAATTGCCCGCTTTCCTCGCGGGTGCTTTTCTGGACACTTTTTTCTTGCTCGCCGTCTTTTTGGCCGGCGCTTTCCGTGCTGTTGCTGTAGTCACTTTTTTTGCAGTCTTCCGTGTGGTTTTCCGTGTGGCTTTCCGGGCAGCCTTCTTTTTGGCTACCTTCCTGTTTGTCCTGGTTCTGGGCTTTGCCTTGGGCTTTGCCCTGGGCTTTGCCCTGGGCTTTGCCCTGGTCTTTTTGCCGGCCTTTTTCCTGGTCACTTTTTTCTTCGTGACCTTCTTTTTGGCCACTCGCCGGGTGGCCGCCTTTTTCTTCGCAGTACTCTTTCGCGCTGCGACTTTGCGGGTCACCTTCTTTTTTGTGGCCTTTTTTCTGGCGGTCCGTTTCGAAGTTGTTTTCTTCTTCGCGGGCATCTCTGGCTCCTAGCCGGAATTCATCAAACGCGCAATTATATAGACAAAAATATTGATATGCAGTATTGAATTTTGGTCTTTTTTAGGGCTGCGCGGATTCGCGCGGAAATCATTGCCCGCAGGCGACTCAGTCCGCCATGCACGGGCTGCTCAAGGCAGGGAAACCGGCGCAGGCGCCGTCCAGCCAGGCATGTGATGCTCCGCGACCACGGTTGTGTAGATGCCGCCACGGACATTGAAATCGGCTGTCAGGCGAAAAAACCGGGGTTCTATGGCCTGCACCAGGTCATCCAGCATCTGGTTGGTTACGGCCTCGTGAAACGCTCCTGACTCCCTAAAGGACCACAGGTAAAGTTTCAATGATTTCAATTCAATACATAGCTTATCTGGCACGTATTCTAGATTAAGGGTCGCAAAGTCCGGTTGGCCGGTTTTTGGGCACAGGCAGGTGAATTCAGGGGTCTCGATGCGGATCGTATAGTCACGCTCCGGACTGGGGTTCGGGAAGGTCTCCAGGTGCTTGCCGCGCACGGCTGTATCCGACTGTTCCTGATCGGAATTCATGCAGTATTTGTCTCCGGATTGCGACGATCAAAGCCATCGTCATCGGCGGGCAATTACTTTACACTACGCCGGATTATTGGGCTATCGGCATTCAGGGACGCTATGCGACTGAGCAAGATCAAGCTGGCCGGATTCAAATCATTTGTTGATCCGACCACCATCTATCTGCCTAGTAACCTTATCGGAGTGGTCGGCCCCAACGGCTGCGGAAAATCCAACGTCATTGACGCTGTGCGCTGGGTCATGGGTGAAAGCTCGGCCAAGAACCTGCGTGGCGACTCCATGGCGGACGTGATTTTCAACGGATCCAGCGCCCGCAAGCCTGTTGGCACAGCCTCAATCGAGTTGGTTTTCGATAATTCCGATGGCGCGATTGGCGGACCCTATGCAAGTTACACAGAAGTATCGATACGACGCCAGGTAGGTCGCGACGGTACCTCGCTGTATTTCCTGAATAATGCGCGATGCCGGCGCAAAGACATCACCGGGATATTCCTTGGGACGGGTCTTGGACCGCGCAGCTACGCGATTATTGAACAGGGCATGATCACGCGCATGATCGATGCAAAGCCCGAGGAATTGCGTGTATATATCGAAGAGGCGGCCGGCATATCCAAATACAAGGAGCGCCGCCGTGAAACTGAAAACCGGATTCGTCACACACGAGATAATCTGGAGCGTCTGGCAGATCTGCGTGATGAAATCGAAAAGCTTATCAAGCACCTGCAGCGCCAGGCACGTACCGCAGAGCGCTACACGACCCTGAAGCAGGAATCGAGGCAGATCGGGGCTGAGTTGCTGGCCCTGAGATTGCGCGATCTCGACGCTCAGTCAAAAGAAAAGCAGACCGGGTTATCCGAAATCGAAAACCGCCTTCAGTCGGCTATAGCAGATCAACGCTCGGTGGAGACTCAGATAGAAAAGGCCCGGCAGGAATACTCCGACCGGACCGAAGCGTTCAATGAAGTCCAGGGCCGTTATTACAAAACCGGCGCCGAGATTGCGCGTTTGGAACAGGCGATCCAGCATGGTCGCGAGTTGCGCCAGAGCCGCGAAGATGACCTGAAGGACGTCGATGAGTCCCTGGAAGCGCTCAATGAGCACATAAACAAGGACCAGTCGGAGATCGAGCAGCTTGAGCAATTGCTGCTGGAGCTGGAACCGGATTTCGAGCAGGCAAAGTGTGAGGAACGCGACGCTATCAATGCGTTGCGCGAAACCGAACAGGCAATGCATGACTGGCAGGCCCGTTGGGAATCGTTCAGTCACGCCAGCAGTGAGACGGAAAAACAGACCCATGTCGAGCAGACACGCATAGAGCACCTGGAATCCGAGCTTGAGCGCCTGTCCACGCAAAAAATAAAGATTGCGGCGGAAATGGAAGAGCTCGACCCGGAGACTGTTGAGACTCACCTGACAGCGCTGATCAAGCGCGAGGAACAGGCAAGATCAAAGCATACCAGGCTTGATGAGCAAATGAATTTGCTGGTCGAGCAGATTCAGCAGTTGCGTGATCAGGATCGCAAGCTATCGGTGCACCTGGATAGTTGCCGCGATGATATGCAGAAGGTTCGTGGGAAGCTGCAATCACTGGAGGCGCTGCAACAGGCAGCTTTGGGTCAGACCGAAGGTGATGTGACCGACTGGCTGGTGAAAAAAGGTTTGTCTGACAGGCCACGGTTGGCGCAACAACTCAATGTCGCAGCCGGATGGGAACGCGCGGTAGAGACCGTTCTTGGGGATTGCCTGGAAGCGGTGTGTGTTGAAGGTACCGATGCCGTCGAGGCAGTGCTTGGCAGCCTGGAATCCGGGTCAGTTTCATTTGTACAGTTTGACGGAAGCGAAACATCGACGGATGCAGAATCCAATATGCTGCTTTCGCGGGTGGTGAATGGTGCAGGTCTTGAGACATTTTTCGACGGTATACACGCTGCGAATGATCTTGCCGCGGCATTGCACCGGCTGAAAACGCTGACCCGGGGTGAATCGGTCATTACCAAAGACGGTATCTGGATGGGGCAGGGCTGGTTCCGTGTCAATCGGGGTGCCGGCGAGCGCTCCGGTGTGATCAGCCGCGAAGAAGAAATGCGCCAGACACGCGAGGAGCTGGATGGGCACAGAAAACGGGTCCGCGACATGGAGAAAGTCCAGCACAGTACCCGTGTGCGCCTCAAAGAGCTGGAAGATACGCGCGAGACCGGTCAAAAAGAGCTGAATCGATTGCACAAACTGCATGCGGATCTGGAAGCGCAGATGGGTTCATACAAGATTCGTATGGCGCAGACCACACGCAAGGTGCGCGAGCTCGAGGATGAAGCCAGCAACATTGATCGCATGCTGACCCAATCTCATGAGCAACGCAGCGCCTCAAACGAAAAAATAGATCGCGGTGGCAAGATGCTCGATGAGCAATTGACTACCCGCGAAAATCTCGAAGCCGAGCGTGATCTGATTCGCAAGAATCTGGATGAAGCCAGGGAAACGGCACAAGCGAAGCTTGCAACAGCGCAGGATATTGCCATTCGGGTCGAGTCGCGTCGTACCAGCAAGGAGTCAGCGAGCACCGGTCTGGAACGCATGCAGGCGCAAATGGCGCAGCATTCGGCGCGTCGGGAAAGTCTGGAAAACCAGATATCCGAGAGCGAAGCACCGCTGGCGGAGCAACACACGGAGCTTGAGGGCCTGCTGGGGCAGCGCGTTGACGTTGAAGCGGAGCTCAGCAGGGCGCGCAGCAACGTCGAAGAGACCGAATCGGCGCAGCGCGAGCTGGAGCAAAATCGCAGCGAACGGGAAGCTCAGGTCAGCGAGGTACGCGAAAAAAAGGATGCGGCGAATATGGCCGCGCACGAAGTGAAAGTTCGACACGAAGCAATTGCCGAGCAGTTTGAAGAAACCGGCTTCGAACTGGACGCAACATTTGAAGGGCTCGCGGAAGACGCTGATATCACGGTCTGGCACGAGAACCTCGATAAGTTGAATCGCAGGATCGAGCGCCTCGGTGCGATCAATCTTGCCGCTATCGATGAGTTCAAGGAACAGTCTGAACGCAAGGAGTATCTGGATGCGCAGTCTGATGATCTGACTGAAGCTCTGGAAACCCTCGAGAACGCGATTCGTAAAATCGATCGTGAGACTCGCACCCGGTTCAAGGAGACGTTTGACAGAGTCAATGACGGTCTCATGAAAATCTTCCCGCGTTTGTTTGGTGGCGGCCACGCCTACCTGGAGCTGATCGGCGACGATTTATTGAACTCGGGCGTCACGATTATGGCCAGACCGCCGGGTAAACGAAACAGCACAATCCACCTGCTATCGGGTGGGGAAAAAGCGCTGACTGCGGTGGCGCTGGTGTTCTCGATATTCGAACTGAACCCTGCGCCGTTCTGCCTGCTCGATGAGGTCGATGCGCCGCTTGATGATGCCAATGTCGGTCGCTTCTGCGAAATCGTGCGCGAGATGTCATCACGCGTACAATTTGTCATTATTACGCATAATAAAGCCACCATGGAAATGGCGAACCAGCTTACCGGTGTCACGATGCATGAGCCGGGTGTGTCGCGGCTGGTCGCGGTTGACGTGGACGAGGCGATACAACTCGCGGCAAGTTAAACGAGAGAATATATGCCTGAACTGCGCTGGATCCTTCTGCTTGTCGGAGTCGGTGTTATTGCTGGCATATATCTATGGCATCGTCGTTCGACGAGCGCACCGGAATATTCCGAGCCATTGGCCAGCGGGCGTACAGAACCCGGAATTGCCGAACACACTTTATCCGACCAGGGGTCGGACCGCGTATCAAAACGAGTACCAACGGAACCCGCATCTGAGCCACATTTATCAGAGCCATTGGTGGTCATACCCGAAGCGGCTCCCGACGAACCCGTGGCAAATCCGGCCCCGGTTGCCAATGAACCCGAGCCCCAGGTACAAAGCCTGGATCTCGAACTACCCGAGCCAGCAGTTGAATCGGTGCCACAAAAGCAAAAAATCATTTCATTGCGCATCGCGACTCGCGCCAATGATCAGTTGCATGGTGTGGAAGTTGTCAATGCATTGAAGCAGTGTGGGCTTGAACACGGCCAGTACAAGATTTTCCACCGGTTCTCAAATGGCGATCAGCGCGAGTTGATGTTCAGTGTCGCAAGCCTGGTTGAGCCAGGTTCTTTTATTCTGGATGCACTGGAGGATATGAGTTTGCCTGGTCTCAGTGTGTTCATGATTTTGCCCGGCCCAGCCGATGCAGTATCCGCATTTAGCGAAATGCTTGCCGTCTCGCGGCGACTGGCCGAAAAGCTCAATTGCGAGTTACTGGATGATACGGGTAGCACCCTGAGCGCGCAGGCAGCGAGTTATTTGCGCGAAGATATAATAAAATTCCAGCATCAGCTGGGGCCGAAACACTAATCGCCTGGGTAGCACCGGCCGAATAACCGATGAGTACCTCCAAAGACGTTCAGTCAAAACTCGAGTCGTTGCGCGAGTCGATCAACGCGCACAACTATCGATACCATGTCCTTGATGATCCGGAAATCCCGGATGCCGAATATGATCGTCTTGTTCGGAAACTTGAGGCGTTGGAGCAAAAGCACCCCGAGCTGATAACGCCTGAATCACCAACTCAACGTGTGGGAGCAGAGCCGGTAGCAGCATTCGGTGAGGTCATACATCAAATCCCGATGCTGTCCCTGGGGAACGGGTTCAGCGCTGAAGAAATTCACGATTTCGACCGGCGTGTGCGCGAAAGGATAGGTGAAGTCGGCGAGATCGAGTACGCCGTGGAGCCAAAACTCGATGGAACTGCAATCAGTATTATTTATGAA